>CACVAQ010000531.1:0-2735 GCA_902727865.1 uncultured Aureispira sp.
AAAAGGAAAACTTTTTATTAGTCTGATAACCAGATTGATGTAGAGTTGAAACGAAGTGTGCATTATCTAACCCAAAAGATATTCAAAAAGCAGATGAAAAAATTTCTTCCCATCATATGGATTCTTGTAGGCGCTTTGCTCCTGTCTTTTATTGGAGTAAAAAACCATCCTAGTCAAGAGCATAGAATGGTGATTGTCAAACACAAGCCGAGTTTTAAATTAGAATATTACTCTCCAATTGGTGATTCAAAAAAATTACTAGAAGAGTTAAGTCCAGAAGAACAGAAAGAAGAAATCTTGTATCGAACGTTTATCAAACGCTCCGAATCGCATACAATTGACAACATAGCCTTAGCTTTTTTTCAAGTGGGCATTTACTTAATTGTACTCAATCTCTTAAAATTAATCTTCTTTAGACGAAAGTATAGATTCAAATTAGGGCGTTTTATTTCTTTGAATGTGATTGGTCTTGCTGTAGCAATGGCGGTTTATCAGATTTATTGGACAAAAGACCTTGAATTATGGATGGCTTTATTAGGACAGGTTATTTTAAATTTAATGTTAATCTTTCCTCGACTACGCAAAAATTCTTAGCAGCTTCAAGCTAGCCATTGAAAAAATAGAACTAAAATGAAAACGACGAACCGACTCATTCACGAGACCAGTCCTTACTTATTACAACATGCACACAATCCTGTCGATTGGTATCCCTGGGGGCAAGAAGCCTTGGATAAAGCGAAAGCAACAGACAAGCCAATTCTAGTTAGTATTGGCTATTCAGCCTGTCATTGGTGTCATGTAATGGAACGAGAGTCTTTTGAAAATGAGACGATTGCTGCTTTTATGAACGAACATTTTATTAATATAAAAGTAGACCGAGAAGAGCGACCAGATGTGGATTCAATTTATATGGAGGCGGTACAATTGGTGCAAAATGGACAAGGAGGATGGCCGTTGAATTGTTTTTTGATGCCCGATGGACGTCCGTTTTTTGGGGGGACTTACTTTCCGCCCAATCCTGCCTATCAACGAGCGTCTTGGATACAAGTGTTGCAAAATTTGTCGAAAGCCTATCAAGAACGCAGGGAAGATGTAGAGGCACAGGCGAATCAATTGATTGGATACATTCAGAAAGCCCAAACGCAGTTTTCAAATACTATTGCGCTTCCAAAAGGGGAGCAGCCGTTCGATCCTTCTTTTATAAAAAATACCTTCGAAAGCTTATCGAAAAACTTTGACGAAGAAAATGGCGGCTTTGGTGGTGCGCCCAAATTTCCAGGCACAATGCCTTTGCAGTTTTGCTGGAATTATTACTTGGCAGAAGGAGAAGCAGCGGCTTTAGAACATTTAGTGCGCTCTTTGGACAAAATGTCGAACGGAGGAATTTACGATCATCTTGGGGGCGGTTTTTCAAGATATACGGTAGACGAACGTTGGTTGGTTCCGCATTTTGAGAAAATGTTGTACGATAACGCCTTGTTGGTGGGGCTGTTGGCAGACACGTATCGCTTGACGGGCAAGCCTTTGTACAAACAACGGATTGAAGAAACCTTTGCTTGGCTCGAACGAGAAATGTTGTCGGACGAAGGCGGCTTTTATGCGGCTTTAGATGCGGATTCGGAAGGCGTAGAAGGTAAGTTTTATGTTTGGGATCAGGCTGAAATTATCGCCCTTTTAGGAGAAGATAGCGCTTTGTTTTGTGCCTTTTATGACGTTTCGGAAAGGGGCAATTGGGAGGAAAAAAATATCTTAAATATTCCTGTTGATAAGGCAAGCTTTATGGAACAACATTCGGTCGAAAATGAAGCTGAATTTGAGACTTATTTACTTGACTGTAGAACCAAATTATTAGCAGAACGTAGCAAAAGGGTTCGTCCAGGATTGGATGATAAAATCCTCTTGGATTGGAATATGATGTTGGTAACGGCTTATTGTAAAGCCTATAAAGCCTTGGGAATTGAAGCCTATAAAAAACGAGCCTTGAAAGCCTTGGTTTTTGCCCTAAAATCTTTCCGAATGGAGGAAGGTAGCTTGCATTTGTGTCACAGCTACAAAAATGGACAGGCTAAACACCATGCTTTTTTGGACGATTATGCGTTCTTAATAGAAGCTTTAATAGAGGTGCATACCATTACGCAAGATACTTCCTATAGTGATTTGGCAAAGGAATACCTTGATTTTGTGAACAATGAATTTTTGGATCACCAACAACATTTGTATTATTTCACTTCTGCCAAACAGGAAGACATTATCATCCACAAGAAAGCTATTTATGATGGTGCAACGCCTTCTGGAAATGCTGTGATGCTGCATAATTTACAACGTTTGGGTATTTTATTTGATGCGCCCCAATATAGAACACAGGCCTTGAAAATGGCTTTGGTCGTGCAGGATAAAGTGTCAGAATATCCTTCTTCTTTTGGTCAGTGGGCAAATGCTTTGTTTTTGGAAGCATATCCCTTAAAAACGATTGCTGTCATGGGAACAGAGACGGCTTCAACGGTTCAAACCTTGCTCGGTAAAGCGCTTTTGAATACTTTTATTTCCACGGAGAAGACAAAAGCCGTTCGAGGCTTGGCGGTTCCTTCGACTACAGGGGAGATCAGTATTGTCGTTTGTAAAGATTATACTTGTAATTTGCCTGTCGATACGGTAGAAGCGGCGTTGGAATTATTGTAATGAGTTCCTTAGGAGCGCTTGATTTTAAGGCTAAAAAACAGCAGTGTATTAAGTGA
>CACVAQ010000531.1:2835-12086 GCA_902727865.1 uncultured Aureispira sp.
GAAGTATGGTATCAGACACTTTCAAAGTGTCTGATACCATACTTGCCCACTATTTAATAACTTTTTACACCCTGTATTTAATTTGTCCATCTACTTAGTTCTTGCGGAACAGGAGTTGATCCTACGATTCTTCCACGAAATGTAATAATAAATAGAAAAATGAGAATAGCGGTTAATACAAGATTCTTGATGTCCAATAAACTGGAGGGAATGGGATGGTTTACGCACGAAACCTTGAAGCGTTGGGTTGAGTGGCATCCTGAGCATGAATTTATCTTTATTTTTGATCGACCATTTTCCGAAGAATTTATCTTTGCAGACAACGTGACAGGCGTGCAAGCCTTTCCCCCTGCTCGACATCCATTGCTGTTTTATTGTTGGTATGAATGGGCCGTTCCTCGTGTTTTGAAAAAATACAAAGCAGATGTTTTTGTCTCGCCAGATGGGTTTTTGTCTTTGCGAGCCAAGGTGCCTACCTTGATGGTTTTACATGATATTGCTTGGAAACATTTTGAGAAGCATGTCTATTATACCGCTATGAAGTACTACAATTATTATGTCCCAAAGTTTGTGCAGGCAGCGACTCGGATTGCAACGGTTTCGGAATATTCGAAGCAAGATATCATAAAGGCTTTTGAGGCTGACGCTGCTAAAATTGATGTGGTTTATAATGGTAGTCATCATAATTATCAACCTATAACAACGCAGGAACAAGATAAAATACGAGTAGAATATAGTGACGGACAAGCCTATTTTTTATACGTCGGTTCTATTCATCCTCGTAAGAATGTGCCCAATTTATTACGGGCCTTTGAGGCATTCAAAAAAGAAAGCAAGTCTCCTATGAAATTGCTTTTTGCAGGGCGTATTATGTGGCAAGGTGGTCCTGTTGGAGAGTTATTAGAAACGTTAAGCAGCAAAGAGGACATCGTTTTTTTAGATTATGTTCCCAATGACTTATTGCCTAAAATCGTCGCATCGGCTTTCGCCTTAACCTATGTTTCGTTGTTTGAAGGCTTTGGAATTCCAATTTTGGAAGCCATGTATTGTGACGTGCCTAGTATTACGTCCAATTGTTCTTCGATGCCTGAGGTGGCTGGAGCGGCAGGTTTGTTGGCGGACCCAAATTCTGTAGATAGTATTTGTGCTCAAATGGTAGCGTTGTGGGAAACGCCCAATTTACGCCAAAACTTAGTGGAAAAAGGACGGATTCAACGCCAAAAATTTTCTTGGGATTTGACGGCAAAACGTTTGTGGAATAGTTTGGAGCAAATCCTGCCTAAGGAACAATAAAGCCGTTACAATAGAGCATACAATTTAGGAACAAAAATCAATGCGCCAACCAAGGCGGCTCCCATCGCGCACAACAAAACCGCTCCTGCGGCAATGTCTTTGGATTTCCCAATCAATGGATCGTGTTCTAGAGAAACCTTATCCGCTAAATACTCCAAGGCAGAATTCATCGCCTCCATTGCCATTACCAAAACAATACATAAAATTAGCAAGCACCATTCTACCAAAGAAACATCTAGCAAAAAAGCCAATGGAACAACGATAATGCTTGCCAATAGGTGCATTTTTGCATTGGGGTGGTGGGAGAACAAGTCTCCTAAACCTTTAAATGCCCATTTAAAACTGGCGATTCGTTGTAGTATAAATTTTATCATAGTCTGTCGAATTTATGAATTTCAAACTTAGTGAAAATCCATTGAACAAACGAATCTTAGACGTATTGACTATGCCTGCTAAATAGCCTACCTTTGTGGGAATATTTATTGAACTCAAGTGCTTACATATTCGCTGCAAGACAACCTTTTTTCTTCGTTCGCTTGCGTCTGTTGAGCAATTTTCTCTGTTTGTGTTTTGTGGCAAGGGTTCCTGGGAATGTAATTAATTTCTCGTTGGCAATCGGAGGGCGGTAGTTTTCAGGAACTCGAATCTTGACCTGTTGAGAAGCCGTAGAATCGAGCAGCGGCTTTGCTTTGTCTGCCAAAGGATCTGTTTTGGTAATCCTTATTTTAGATTTTCCTGTACAGTTTTGGCTGTAAGCGGGTAGACTTGAAGCTAATAAGACGATACTGACTAAAAGAAATTGAACTGTGAATTTAGAAGTCATAGAGGTCGGTTTTGATTGTTACAGAAAGGCAATAAATCTTGTTGTATGCTTTTTTTAGTTGTAATCTATTGTAAAACTTATGCTTATCTATATTATAAAACGTAATAGAATGGAAGAGCGTTAAGTCTTTATTCATTTTTTTATGTTAAAAAGTGCTAAAGTCTCTTTGTGCAGCTCAAAAAAAAAGTTCCTAACCACAAGGGCTAGGAACGGATCTAATTATTAGGGACAAAACTCAGTTGTTTTTTAGTTTTTTTTTATTAGAATAAATTCAAAAAATAGAGATAGAATAAGACGTGCTTACCGAACAATAAGTTTTCCTGAATTTAGTAATAGACCATCGGCTGTCAAGCGATAAAAATAGACGCCTTGCGACATATCTTGACGTTTTAAAATGATCTGTTGATTGTTTTGATTTTGTTTTTTTATTATCACTCTGCCCATCGCATCAAATACCTCCAGTGTAATGTTGTTGTAATTTGTTTCTCCTTCAACGTTTAAGGTCGTGTATTGTTCAAAAGGATTGGGATAAACGGTGACCTTTACTTGAGGGACTAAGACGGACTCAATTCCTGAAAAGACAATGAAGTTTTGCCCTATCGTATGATAGGTTTGGTTGGTCATTACAGGAGGATTTTGATCGAAGAAAATAGCGGCTTGATTGTAAATAACCGTTCCGACAGGGGTATTGTTTTTTTGTTGAATTCTAAAATCAATGAATCCATGTGAAGCATCAAAATCGCTTGAACTATCGGCTAACATGATGTTATTAAAACGAAACTCGACGACGTTGTCTCCTAACAATCGCCAAGTATAAGCATGACTAGAAACCGTGGGTAAAAGAGTCGTAGGGTCCAAATGAGGCGATAGGGTATCTAACAGGACAACATTGGTGGCATAGTAGGTTCCTGTGTTTTGAAAACGAATTCGATATTCTAATTCAATATCCGCATCAATATAATGGGGGGTACTGTATCCTATCGGAAAGGCTTGTTTGTCGTTCGGGTCCCAAGAGCCAACGTTTGGTTGACAGTCAATCGAATAATAAGGAGATCCATCGTTGAGCGTGAAAATATTGACAAAGTCTGTATTGAGGGTGTTTTGGTTGTTGACCGTTGCCAAACATCCTTCAACCGTAGCAGACGCTTGGACATTCCAAGGATGCCCTTGTGCTTGTGGAATTTGTAATCTAAAGGTGGCGCCTGTTGCTTCAAAGTTGTTCCAAGGCGTTGCGCCTCCCGAAGGTAAGGTGATGCCAGGGCTGCTATGGAAAATAATATCGTCTTCGATGACCCAATAACTTTGAGGGCTAATCATATTTTGATTACCAGTATTAATAATCCGAAAAGAAACAGAATCGTTGGTACAAACCGCTTCTACTTCCAAGTTTGGACCGATCCAAGGTAGGCAAGAACTATCTGGATAAATATTGGCTGTAGCACAATGGACACGCCCTCGGTTGGTGGTGTCACAAGCAGCATCTAGTGTTCCATAGAGTCTAAAATTATGACAAGTATTCATCGGAACATTCCCAATGTTAAAGATATACGTTGAGCCTGTTTGGCTAGAGATCGCAAGGTCAGTACTATCCAGTACAAACAAAGAATCTAAGGTGATTTCTATATAAACATTAGAAGCATCAAGGGTTCCATTATTACAATATTCTACGGTATAATAATTACTAGCACAATGGACCAGTACAGGCGCAGCGATGTCAACATACATGTAAGGACAGCGTATTGTTGGTTCCATTGGGAAGTTGATCGTAGCGGAACTGTTGTAGGTAGTTAAATTCGCAGGGACATTACGGTTACAGGAACTCCAATAAGGATGTACCGCAATGGCATTAACCGTATAGTTGCCTGTATCGACAATCGCAGTGTAGGTTCCATTAGGGTTTGGACTAGCATAGGTGGTGAAGTTTCCTTTGTTAATCGCTATAATTACATCGGTATAAGCTGGGGCCAAAGGAGAAGCAAAACAAGTATTGTTGGTATCCACTGCAACTCGTCCAGTGATTGTTGCACATTGATTGGTGGGTAATATCGAGAAACCAAAACTCTGAAAACTTGCAATAGGGCAGGAGTTATCAGAAAAGGCGATCGAAAAAACATTATTTTGAACCGCAGGAATAAGCACGTCTAATAAAGCTGTATTGGTATTTCCAGAAATAGGATAACTTAAATGAATACTTGCATTCGGGTAGGTCTGAAATAAACTAGAGTAGCCAGCAGATATACTTAAAGAATCAATCGGATCTATATCGGATAAGCTTAATTGAAAGTGTAAATCTTCTCCTGGGCAAGCATTAAAAATGGTTGACGTGCCTTGAGATTGTGCTATTCCAGCAGTGATCTTGGAGACATTATCCAAGGATAAACTGTTGTTGTTGCAGGACATGACAACGACCTGCATGGTCCGTCTCGTTTGCCCAATCAAAACACCTGCTCGATATTCTTCTACAAATATATCCATGACAACAACTTGATTGGTTGTCGGTGTAAAATTTAGTTGCCCAGTTTGTGTGTTAAAATGAACCCCCGAAAGTGTATTTAAGGGAGTCGTAGGAGAAAAACCTGCATTATAACTAATCGGATCGTTTTGAGCATTTAGCGGAGCGACTAAAGAGTAGACCAAGGAATCCCCGTCTGGTTCGATAATCGCATTAGAAATTGATTGTGGAATACTATCACAGACCACAAAAATTGGAATGTTGGCAAAAGAAGGCGAGCTATTGCAAGCAAGGTTACCATCTAGTAGCGTCGTTTCAATATAAATACCTTGACTCGAAGGATTATCTAAATTCGTGATCGCTGCATTTCTGCAACAGTTAAAATAACTAATCGTCCAAGTGCAACCAGTTGAGAAGGCTGACATATCTAATATGCCAGTATAGATGTTTTCTTGGTAACCAGGGATTGTTCCTCCATTACAACTGCTTTGTGCTGAAAAAGTATGACAAGCAATGGGGATTTCGACCACAGAAGTTAAATTTAAGGGCAAGGTCTGGCTAAATCCATTACAACTATTGGCACCCGAAATATTAATTAAAGGGACGGTGGGAAGTGTAATACCGCTACAATCACGATACATTTTGAGGGTGACTTGATAACGATTGTTGCCTATACAAGTATAGCTCAAATCTGCCGCAGCAGCATGAGAAGCTTGTGCTTCATGCCCTAAAAAAGCAAGGATTAAAATGTATAAGTATATTTTCAGGTCGTTCATATTTATGAATATTTAGGAGGAAGTATTTGATTGCAGTAATTTCTGCGCTTTTTAATCAGATTGATTCGCACTAAAATATTCTGGTTCTTTGACAAACGAACTAAGCGAACTAAAGCGCAGCGCTCAGGAGCTTAGCGACTAACAAAGCGACGGCACGCAAGTAACAAAGACTCCCCGCAGCTAGTTTTTGCCAAATATTTAAATAACAGATAGCTCTTAGCTGATTTTCAGATTTTAGATACTAGATTTTAGATCGAGCAGCTCTGTTGGCGTAAAACACCAAGCCTGCTCGTTCGCCCTACTCATGCTCTTAGACTAAATTATTGATAATCAATGTTTAGTCTAATATCTAAAATCTAAGAGCGAAGCGATTTAATTTTGTGTCTACACTAGAGATTCCTCAAAGACATGTTTACTTGTGTTGGTTCTTCCATAATACTAAGATCTAAATTAATGTATCTAAAATCAAGTACATTAAATTCAATTTGTAGATGTTTTTTTGTACTTTAGGTTTTCTAACTTGTTGTAAAATAGCTATTTTTGATTTTTTTTATAGATTAATTATGTATAAAAGTAAATTGCTAGAAATCTTTTCTGTTTTGTCCAAATCAGAACAAAATCGACTTAAAAAATTCGTACATTCTCCTTATCATAACAAACATACAGAGGTGCATCGTTTGTTGGATTATTTGATGTCGACTAAAAGTCATCGCATAAAAAATGCGTTTGAACAGGTGTTTCCCAAAGCGCCATATTGTTCTCAAAAAATACGGAACACCATGTCTTATTTACAGAAGCTAATCGACAAGTTTTTGGTCTACGAAGCATTAGAAGCAGAAGACGCTTTGAGAAATAGAGCGTTGCTGTCTGTTTATAGAACGAAAAAGTTAGAGAAATGCTTTAAATATTCCTTAAAATATGGTCAAAATTTATTAAATAAAAGTGAGTATAAAGATACGGAGTATTATTATTTAGAGTACCAATTACAACAAGAGCAGTTTTTGTTTGCAGAAGAAAAGAATCGTTTAGAAGCCAAGAATGTACAAGAAGTACTGGATAGTTTTGATCTCTATTACATGACGAACAAACTCAAATACTGTGTGACGGCACTGACGCATCAGAATATCTTTCGGACGACTTATGAATTGAGAATAGTAGACCCTATTTTATCACAAATAGAGAAAGAAGGTTGGCTGGAGTTTCCTTCTATTGCCGTGTATTATTATAGCTATAAAGCAATGACGGATTTTGACAACACCGCTGCATTCTTTCAGCTTAAAGCCACTTTTTTGGAGCACAGCCATTTGTTTAGAACCGATGAGCTCAAAGATTTATACATTATTGCGATTAGTTTCTGTATCAAACACTTGAATCTAGGAAGAGAAGAGTTTACGGTTGAGATCTTTGATTTGTATAAACTAGGTTTGATTAATGGCGTTTTTGTAGAAGATGGCGAATTATCAAGATTTACCTATAAAAACATCGTCACGATAGGCTTAAAATATGGAGACTTTGATTGGGTCCGTCAATTTATCAGTGATTATGCGCCTTATTTGAATGCAACGCATCGGGAAAGCTATACCAATTATAATTTAGCAAAGCTATATTATATGATTGGAGACTATAATAAATCCATGAAGATGTTTTTGAGCTTGGGCAATACAGATCGAGAATTGGTGATGGGGGCAAAGGTTTCGCTCTTAAAAATTTACTACGAATTGGGAGAATACGACGCTTTAGAATCTTTGTTAGATAGTTTTAGAGCGTATATCAAACGAAATAAAGAAGTGAGTGATTATCAAAAACAAAGTTATTTGAACTTGATTCGATACCTACAAAAAGTTCAAAATCATAATTTTTATGATAAAAAAGTACAGCAGAAGTTATTGGAAGAGCTTAAGGCAGAACCACAGTTGCCAGAGAGACAATGGATTATTAACCAAATCGAGAAAATAGCTTAGTACTGAGTACTGCGTACAAGGCATAAAAAAAAGCAACATGCTTTCGCATGTTGCTTTTTCAAGATTGTATGAGAAGTAAAACTTCTTATTTCTCTTTGTTGATAACGATAGTCTTAGTCTTGCTAGCACCAGTCTCATCTTCGATAACGAACTTGTAAGTACCGTCTTCTAAAGATTGAACGTTAAGAGCGTTGTAGTTGTTACCATCTTCTACTTGAAGTACACGGTGAGCTGCAGTTTTGTAGCCTTCCTCATCAAATAATTTCATAGTCAATTTTCTTTGCTCTTCAGATTTTAGAGAGAAAACGAATACATCATCGTTTACTTCATCCTCAGCAATCATTTCGATGTCTAAAACTTTTGCTACTTTCTCAGCAGCCATCAAAGACGTGTAAATTGTCGCAACAATTTGTTGATCATCGTCACCTTCATCCATCATTAATACGATGGCAACCATTTTATCCTCTTGCGCTGGCGCAAATGCAAAAGTAGAGCCTACTGCTACTACCATTGCTACTACTACTAATAATAAACTCTTCATAGCTAATTATTTTTTGTTTGTTAAAAAAATGAATTCAAATTCTTTACCTTTATCAGAGACAATAAAAAGGAAAAAAAGTTTTTTTATTGTTTAGAATTGTCTTTTTTTGCTCATTATGAGTTACTTGTTAAATCAAATATAGGCTTTTATTTCTTCAAAGCAAGTTTTTATGTAAAAAAAAAGAAGTTTCTATATAAAAAAATATGTTAATAGGTACATAAGTTAGTTTGTGACCAATTTAAAAGCCTTTAAAATTCTAAAAATCAAAATTTTATTTTTAGAAAGTTGTTTTTTAAAAAACATTAAATCAATTAAGCCTTAATGTTAAATTTAGAACTTTTGTCAATTTTTTTTTTAAAACGTTCTCTGAAAACTTGTAGGTTAATAATAAAAGCTTCCAAGCATTTGTATCGTTATAACAAAATTTGGAACGTACTAGTTTAGATTTTATTGTTAATTTTTAAACCAAATAGGCTGTTTATCAACTTTTTAGTTTGAAATTTAAATAACCAAAAATCTAATATCTAATATAATGCCAAGTTTAGCTGAAATCAAAATAACATAAAAATTACTTTGTTTCTACGTTTGTTAGGAGAGCTGGAGAGATCAGAGCCTTTCTGGACGTTCAAGAACCTAAAAAAATAGATACCATGTATAGTAAAATACAAAAAGCGATTGCTTCCATTCAAACACAACTACAAGACTTTGAGCCTAGCATAGGAATTATCTTAGGAACAGGCTTGGGCTCTTTTAGCAAAGAAATTGATACTGTTTTGGAAATTCCTTATAATAAGATACCTTATTTTGCCGAGCCAACGGTAGAAGGTCACGTAGGGAACCTAATTTTTGGTTACCTTGAGGGCATTCCTATTGTAGCGATGGCAGGACGGTTTCATTATTACGAAGGATACAGCATGGAAGAGGTTACGTTTCCTGTTCGAGTGTTGAAGTATTTGAACATAGAGCGGTTGATTATTTCCAATGCCGCTGGAGGCGTACAAGGACATCTTTATCCTGGCGACTTAGTTTTTATCAAAGATCATATTAATTTACATGCTCAAAATCCATTGAGAGGTAAAAACGATCCTAGGCTAGGCGTTCGATTTCCCGATATGCTAAAGGCTTATGATACAGAATTGAATAAAAAGGCATTAGCAATTGCTGAAAAGAATAACATTCGAGCTTTTGAGGGCGTTTATGTTGGAACGCAAGGCCCTAATTTGGAAACACCAGCAGAATACAACTTCTTTAATATCATAGGAGGGGATGTTGTTGGAATGTCTACGATCCCAGAAGTGTTGGTTGCCAAGCACATGAATTTACCTGTTTTGGTGGTGTCTGTAATTTCTAACCGTTGTTTTCCTGTGGACGAAATTACAGAAACTACGCTAGAAGAAGTTATTCA
>CACVAQ010000532.1 GCA_902727865.1 uncultured Aureispira sp.
AACCTAGACAGAAAACACAAGCGCTTACCCCACCAACAACAATTGCAAAAAACCAGCAACCATTCCCAATAGCGCCCCCGTCAAAATCAATTTCCATTCATCCTCTTGAAATACAGGACGCAAAAAGTCCACAAACTCATCAGGAGGCAATGCAGCCATACGAGTATACATCGTTTCTTCGATGTCTAAAGCCTGCTTGGCATAGTCAAAAACCACGTGTATTTGTTCGGGCGCCGCCTCTATAAAGCGATGCACTGCAATCGTTTTTATTTCATCATACGTATCTGTTCCCGACGTAAATTTGATGAGCGAGCTGTTAAAACCAGCCGTTTTATCAATCCCCTCTTTAGAATGTCGTTGAATAATTTCAACCAATTTGTCGGCACCAGCTCCCTTGAACATTTGCGTAAAGACATTGTCCATCGTCATTACATTTTCGGAGACAAGCCTAGAGTAGCCTCTAGAAACTTCTTTTTGGCGTTTGATAAACAAACCCTGTATCGTAAAGCCCAAAATCTTGATGGGATTGGTGGGCGAAAAAATCATTCTCAAAGCCAATACATTCGTCAAATAACCAACCAATAAACCACCGACAGGCAATTGCCAGTTGGCTGCCCAGCACATATACAAAACCGCTTGGAAGAGCCCAAAAACAAATCCAAAGATAAATCCAGAGCGTTCAATAAATGTAAACTCCTTGTCTCCTACTTCCAAAAAAATACGGTTGAGCAAATCTTTGTTTCCAGTCAAATGATTGACCGCCATTGCTTTTAAATCAAACACATCGGTAATATTGACCTTGACTTCCTCCATAATTTCCTCTATAACCGTTGGAATTTCTTCTGCGGCACGCGCATAAATTTTTTCTTTTTGCGCCTTGGGCAACAACTTCCACATCGGAATGTGTTTTGTCATCACCTCGTTGGTCACTTCTCTAGCCAGTCGAAGAATGCTTGGCTCCATTTCTTTCGCCACAATAGCAGGGTCAATTTTAGCAAACTGATCTTCTACATCAATCAATTTGGTCGTAATCATATCCGTTGCCTTACTCGCCATGCTTTCTGCTTTGGAAGGAATAATTCCTTGCCAACCAATTGGCGGAAAACCAGACCAGCCCACAGCTTTGAAGCCTTGAAATTTGAAGCCAATAAATTCCAATGGATAAAAGGTCATTTTTAGGGCTAAAACATTTGTTCCCCAACCAATTATTGCAGAAATAAAAGGCAACAGGGCGATGTCCCAACTTAACTTACTTACAATTAATTCCCACACGAGCATTTAGATTAAAAGATGGATATTTTTTTTTACAGCTTAAACATTATGCTTCTCCTTGTACTGTTGCTTCCGTTTCCGCTTGTGTCAAGTTAATCAACTCAATGATTGCCATAGCAATGTTTTCACGAACTTCTTTAATACTCGCTTCCATCATATAACAAGGTGCCGTTACAATTTTATTGGTATGATCGACAATAACTTCCTCTACCGTTGCCATTGTTGCCATCGCTCCAGTGTCATTCAAACCGTTGCTAATCCCCTCTATATCATAAGGAGAAGCCGCTTCTGTTGAACCAACCGTTAAACTAGCATTGATGTCCTCCCCCTCTAATGCTTTGGCAATAACCGTGGGGCCCATGCACAATCCTGCGACAGGTTTCCCAGCCTTTACCATATTCAGAATAAGGCGTTTTACATCTGCATTGATGCTGCCCTCTGGACCAGAAATAGCCCATTGGTTTAAGTTTTTAGCAGCACCAAAACCGCCAGGCACAACCAAGGCATCAAAATCCTCTATCGTTGCTTCTGCCAAGTCTCCTACCGCACCACGAGCGATCCGAGCCGACTCAATCCGTACATTTCTTTTTTCTGGTAATTCTTCCCCTGTTAAGTGGTTGATTACATGGAATTGGTCTTCATTGGGAGCGATACAAACGGCTTCTGCCCCACATTCATCAATAGCTAAAAGTGTAAAAACAGCTTCTTGAATTTCAGAACCATCATATACGCCACTTCCTGCTAATAATACACCTATTTTCATTGCTTAAATATTTATTATAATAAGGCTTAAATCAATTGATGGACACAAGTTACAAAAAGGAAATTAGAACCATTAGAGATTCTCACGAATAGATTGGTATAAAGATAAAATATTGATTTAAAACCGAATTGGATTGGCTCTATTGAGAAGCGCTTGAATTGCGTTGCTCGATCAATTAGATCAGCTTGCTGCCTATTCTTTTTCTTTTTCATAACAGTAGGTATTGGGTCGAAAGTCGTAAGTAAAAAGTCGTAAATAATTAATTACTAGCGTTCTCGCTTACGACTTTTTACTTGCGACTTTCGACTAAAAATAGTAAAACCTAAGCTATTTTTTATGGGCTGTCAAAAAATGTCAAAAACCCTCTTTTTAAATAAAAAGTAGTTTATTTTTATTGGGAAATAATTGCTATAAATCCTATTTTCACTAAACAAAAAATCTATTAAACTTCGAGAAAGGCTTTTTTCTGTATTTTTATGCTCCATCTATTAACTGCATCTTTGTAATATGGAAAAACGTCAATATGGGCATATTGATCGGATTCCTACTACTCTACTCGCATTTAGTCTGCTTGTTTTTATAATAAAAAAACAGCCTGCTGGTATATGGTCTTATGAATCGACACATATACGGCCTCTAAATGCAACACTCAATCTTGATGTAAGCTCCATTTTTGGAGACGATAACTCAACCAAAAAGGCTTTTAAAAAACAATAAAAGCTGAATGGTTATGCGATATTTAATACTCCTAAGTCTACTCCTTCTCGGAAGTAGCACCTTGTGGGCACAAACTAGCCTACTTGGGAAAGTGATTGATACAGAATCTGAAGAAACCCTTCCTTTTGCAAACCTTGTTTTAATGCAAGATGGCAATCAAATGGCAGTAATAACTGCTGATTTTGATGGTAATTATAATTTTTCCAATATTGAAGGAGGAACCTATGACCTCGTCACGGTATACACGGGTTATCCTTCATTAACCATCCAAGGAATTACGATTTCAACAAATGAAGCTAAAACTGTAGATGTACTCATTAGCTCGGTTATAAAAATTCCTGAAACTGTTGTCTATACCAAAAAAATCATTGATCCAGGAAAAACGATTAGTGGTGCAACAAGAGGCAAAGAGTTTATCCAAAACAACCCAGACCGAGGAATTGATGCTGCGGTACAAAGTACAACAACGGTGAATGCTTTAGAGCCAGGCGAAGCCATGAGTTCAGGAGGAAGCCGTACGACAAGTAACTTAACCTTGCTGAATGGAGTTCCTATTATTGGAGGTAGTGCAGCGATTGCCGATTTAGAAATTGAAGAAATTCAAATTATGACGAGTGGTATTCCTGCTAAATATGGAAATGCGACGGGTTCTATTACCAATATTATCACCAAAGGACCTTCTAGCCGTTTTAATGGAGGGATACAACTTGAAAGTTCTCAATTGACCGATAACTTTGGAACCAATACGCTCAATGGCTATTTCTCTGGTCCAATCATTGCAAAAACAATGATCACCGCCTTAGGCGATACCGTCAAAAGGAATGGTCGAGCGGTTAAATCAACCATTTTAGGCTATCGTTTTTCGGGTTCTTATTTTACGACAAAAGACCCTCGCCCTTCTGCCTTGAGCACGTTCAAACTAAAGGACGAGAAGTTAACAGAAATCTTAGAAAATCCGTTGGTTCAAAACCCTAGTGGCACAGGCACTGTTTATGCGTCCGATTTTCTAACAGCAGATGATTTGGAAAAAACCAATGTGCGTTCGAATGCCCGTAACTCTTATGGTCAATATTCTGGAACGATTGAATACAAACCTTCTTCAGACATTTTCATTGCTGTTGGAGCAGAGGGCCGTTTTAATTGGGGAAAATCAGCAGATATTGACAATCAGTTGTTCAATTATCAATTTAATGCCGACCAAAAATCCAGCAACCTTGGTTTTCGTGCTCGTTTTCGTCATGTCGTTGGGGCAACCATCCCAGGCAATACAGAAGAGGACGAAGCAGAAGCTAGTGCTAGTTTCCAGCCTACTTTCCAAAACCTTAGTTATGAACTGATTGCTAGTTATAATCAAAACAATTTTGAATCAGAAGATGCCCGTTATGGAGATCGTTTGTGGGAATATGGTTATGTTGGGAAATTCTATGAAAGTAGACGTCCTGTTATTAATATCGTAGATTCTTCCGCTGTTTACAACACTCAAGGAGAAGTTATTGGCTATCAAGCACAAATTGGACATGCTTCTTTCTTTAATTCTTTTGATCGATATGAGCCAAATTTTGATATTAATCCTGGTTTAGCAGCCTACAACAATTTAATGGCTCAACCTGATCCATTCAACCCCAATGCACCGACGAACATCAACCAAATGGAAGTCATCAATGGCTTGAGAACAGGTGGGCGAACAAGTGCTTATGGCTTGTTTAATGCACCACATCAAACGGATGCTGATTTTAGCAAGAGTAATAGCTCACAAGCACGTGGAAATATTCAAGTAAGCTTTGACTTGGTGACCAACCAAAAATCAGGGAATCCAATGCGCCATCAAATACAATTGGGCGGAACGTTTGAACAACGCATCGAGCGTAGTTATACTATTGATCCATTTGATTTATGGAACTTAGCTTACCAAAGTACCAATTCGCATATTTCAAATGCGACGGACCGCAACCGCCCTACTGGAGAAGATTATTACGATCCCTTCTCTCAGCGCAATTATAAATTGTATGATGCCTTAATTCGTACCGACGCAGAAGGAAATGAGGTGGCAATGAGTCAATTTGGAAAAAATTTGAGAGATGCTTTAGGTTTTGACAAAAGAGATTGGGTTTCGGTACACGAACTAACAGCAGACCAAATGCAGTTGGATTGGTTTGAGCCGTCTACCTTAATTACAGGAAATCAGCGGGTTGCCAATTATTACGGTTATGACTACAAAGGAAATCCACTAGGAACGGACGTTAGTTTTAATGACTTTTTTACGGCAACAGATGAAAACGGGGTTAAAACTCGTCCAGTAGCGCCCAATAAACCGCTTTATATGGCTGGCTACATTCAAGATAAGTTCGTTTACAAAGACATTATTTGCAACTTTGGAGTTCGTTTTGATAGCTATGATGCCAATACAAGTGTGCTTAAAGATCCCTATAGTATTGCTGGTTATGAAACCGCAGCTGAATTTGAAAGCAACAATTCGCTTTATGAGGCAGGACAAAGAGCAGAATACAGTAGACCAGATAACATCGGTGATAACTTTGCGGTTTATGTAAATCAAAATAGCCAAGATGCGAATGTCATGGGCTACAGAGATGGGAGTCAATGGTACAATGCACAAGGGCTTCCTGTTAATAATGCCAGTGAATTGGGGGCCAACTTCATTCCTGCATTAAAGGGATTTGGAACGTCAGAAATTGATCCGCAAGGTCAAAATTATGACCCCAACCAAGCCTTTAGAGATTACAAGCCGTCTATTATTGTGATGCCTCGTATTTCGCTTTCTTTCCCGATTTCTTCTGAGTCGAATTTTTATGCCAACTATGATATTTTATCACAACGGCCTCCAGTTGGCTCTTATGCCTCTGCGTATGATTATTATAACTTTAGAGAAATTACGGCTGGTGGCAACACCATCAACAACCCGAACTTAAAACCAGAACGTACCATCAATTACGAAGTAGGTTTTCAGCAAGCCTTAACGAGATTTTCTAAAATAAAAGTTTCGATGGTGTACAAAGAAGAGCGTGATTTGATTCAAGTGCAACAGTATATCAATGCTTATCCGAATACCTATTCTACCTTTGGAAACGATGATTTTTCAACGACCAAAGCCTTCAAGTTGGAATACGAAACCTTGCGGCACGAGAATTTAAGAATTATTGCCAACTACGCTTTGCAATTTTCAGAAGGAACGGGCTCAAATCCTGTCTCGTCTACGGGAGTTGCAGCGCAAGAACTGAAGTATGTCTTTGCCTTGGATTTCGACCAACGTCATACGTTCTATGCCAATATTGATTACCGTTTTAAAAACGGAGCAGACTATAATGGTCCTAAAATTGGACGCGTAGATCTTTTGGAAAACACAGGTTTGAGTGTTAGTGTCAATGCCAACTCTGGACGTCCGTATACCAAAAAACAAATTTCTGGAGGTCTTGGAACTAGTTTTTCTGATCGAATTACAGAAGGAAGCATTAATGGTGCTAGAACGCCTTGGAACTTCCGTGTAGGAATGAAATTAGATCGCAGTTTTGTGATTGGCAAACATTCTAAAAACCCAATGTACTTAAATATTTATGTGCGTATTACCAATTTATTAAATACTCAAAATGTATTCAATGTTTATCCTGTAACAGGTTCTCCTTCTGATGATGGCTTCTTAAGCAATTCTAATAGCCCTGGTCCTGGTTTTGCGGATTCTCAACCAGAATCTTATGAAATGTTGTACGATTTGGTGATGAATAGCCCATTCAATATCTCTCGCCCTCGCAGAATTTTCTTAGGTCTAAGTTTTGCCTTTTAGTAAAAAAAGGGTCAAAGAACTCAAAAAAACTTCAAAGCTCGCTTAACCTATCGTATATTACGTTCATAAAACAATGGAGTTTGCAAAGAAATCAATCTTTCGCAAACTCCATTTTTTTATTTTTTCAACCACAAAACAAGCCCTAAAATATTCACCAACATAATTCCTAAAACTAAACTTACAATAATAATATCTCGAATCGTTTTTCCAATTGGATCTATAAAGTGGTATTTGTGTAACATCAAAAAACTAAGGGCTTCCAAACGTTTTGGGGCAGAAATATTGGCGGCTAGTTTGCCCGACGATGTTTCTACATAAACACTGTGTTTTTCATCCGTATCGTATTGCACTTTGGTTACAGGCAAACGTTTGTTAATGAAACCGTACTCGCCTTTAAATTTTTGAATCGCTGCTGTGGACTGTATTTTATTCAAGGGCAATTTACTGTACTTAGTCGCCAGATGAATTGCATATTGCTCCTCTCCTTTCCCCAATTGAGCTAGATTTGTGGTCTTAAAATAACTGGTCTCAGTTGCTTTTGCCATCCAAGTAACTTGAAAAAAGTGATCTGTTCCAATTTGAGCCATCGAAATATTTTGAATCAAGCGGTCTCCTATTTTATCCACCAATTTAGGGAATTGAGCAACCGTTTTGCTTGCAAAGACAGGCATCGCAACAGGCTTTACCTTGGCAGCACTCGACTTGGCAAAGGCATGATAACCACCACTAAAAGCAAAACCCAAGGTAGAAATAGACACCATTAGTCCGATGCGTCGATGCCATTTTCGATTAGAGTTTGACTTAGAGTCCTTTTGTTTCTGAATAGTTTTCCATAAAAACCCATAAATTGTCAGACCACTCGCTGCTACAAAAAAGGCCATTATCATAAAAGCCAACATCAAAAAAAGTTTTAACTTAGGGTATCCTGCTAGAAAACTCCAATTGTGCAAATAACTAAAAATTGCAATACAAGTTTTCCGAGTTCGGTTGTTCATCGTTCCCAAACGAGTACTATTTGTTTCCACATAAACATCCATCCCATCCTCTCGGTCAAAAGACACTTTGTAGACTGGCAACAAACGATTGATAAACTTATATTCAAATGTAAATTGATTCAACTTGGTTATCGCAGCAACTGGACTAGTTTGATCGCCTAAGAAATAGCGGGCTAAATAGACTGCATAGACTTCGTCCCCATTTTCAAGCGGTACATTCGTAGCGGTATTGATATAGCTTGTTTCTTTTCCTTCCTTTATAATTTGATAATAAGATTGCTCTTGATAATTGACCAACCTAAAATTACTAAACGCCTCTATCTTGTGCTTTTCCAATGCCTCTTCTAGCGCAATACTGTTGCTGTCCAAAGCAACGGGGCTAGGCATTACAAATCGCTTGGCAGGCTTTATTTTGAATAAATGTGCCATCATAGGATGCGTTAAACCGCTAATGCACCAGCCCAAAATGGGTAGGGTAATTAACAGCCCAATTCGGTGATGCCATTTATATAATTGCTTAAACATATTGTTTGTTTTTTGTAAAAAAAAACTGCCTGCTGTTCACTTCGTTATCGTTCTTATGGATAGCGGTATAAGGCGGCACAACTCCGTGCAGCAGGACAGTCTAACTTCACTTATTTAAATTATTTGGTTGGTTGACCCTTTTTGTCAGCCGATACTATGCTGGTTTTGGTTGTACTATTTTAATCGTAAAAAAAAGTCGCAAGGTAGAATAATAGTAGTCAACTACTTACGATTTTTTAATTATTACTTACGATCAAACACCTACTGTTCTGAAAAAGAAAAAGAGTCCGCTGTGGCAAAAATTAGCTGCGCAGAGTCTTTGAGTTGTCAACCAACCTATTATTATTTCTTGTACATCCCTGCAACAAAATTATAACCAATACCTACATTCACATTAAGGGGATTTCCAACCGTAATACTTTCTCCCCACCTAGACAGGCTAGCATTCGGAGAATATAGTTGATTGGTAAAATTCATGACATTGCACCACAACTCAAATCCTTTAATCGTATATCCAACACGGCCATTAAAAATTAAAAAGCCAGGGTAGGTTTGGGTATTCGCAGCATCCATGTAATATTGATTCATGTGGACCATTTCTACACTAATGCGAAAACCTTTGAAAAAACGAGGTTTATAACTTAATTCTGTGTTAAACAACCAAGCAGGCGCTTGTGCCATAAGGTTTCCAGTATAATCATGCCCACTTTCGTTATAATCTAAAAAGATATGCGCAGCATTGGAACCCGTCACACGGATAGAAAGGTCCTTAATTGGGTTGTAATAAAGCCCATATTCTACCCCCATATGGCGCGTTTGTCCTGCATTTTGATTGACATAAGCACCATTGTTTTGGCGAACAGAAATAATTTCATTGAACCCATCCATTAAATAAAGGCTCAAATCCAAATGCAATTTTCCTTTTAATAAACTCACCCAACTACCAATTTCAAAATTATTATACGTAGACGGTTTCAAAACAGGAACGCTCACCCCTCGGTACAACTCTCCAATTTGTGGCGGGACAAATCCTTGGCTAAAGTTGGCATAAAGACCTGACGTTTTTACAATTTTATACGTCACTCCAAGCTTAGGCGTCAAGGCCCAAAACTGATCGACATTATCTGGAGCACCAGAAAAAGCCATTGCTGAAAGGTTATTATCATAATTATAAACAAAGGCATCGTACCGTGCTGCCGCAACAATTTTAAAGTTCTTGAATGGGCTCATCTCTACTTGAACATAAGCTGCTGGATTGACCAAACCAACTTCGTAATCGGTTAACATAGAATCCGCTTCGTTCACATAATCCGTATAAACCCCCTCGTCACTTCTAAGAATAGAGATATAATTGGCTTTATAGGTATTGGGGCTTACATCAATGGATACTCCTGCTGTAATGGCTGTTTTCCAAAAGTCAAATTCTTGGCGATGCTGTATCAAGGCTCCAATGCTTTTGTAACTATTGTCATTACTTTCGCCATGAGCCAAATTCTTATCCCCTGTCGGATTGCCCCAAGACGACCAATCATCCTTGACACGGTAAGAAGGAACTTGTTTGATCGAATTGTCTCTAAAAAAGACCACGGCACTGGATTTAGATTTTTCGGTCCAATAGCGTTTGTATTGAATTTTAGAACGCAATGCCCAAACAGTACGATTGGTAAAGGTGTGTACAGAACTATATTCTCTACTATAAAAACGAGCACTGTCTAAGCTACCTGTCATGTCCGATTTATAATCAATCATGGTAACATCAGCCGACAAAAAATCCTTTTCAGATACTTTGTAACTTAGTTTTAAGGTCATCGCCAATTTATCCAAATCACTGTGTTCTCTAAAGCCATTTCTTTGGCTTGCGTAATAACCCGAAAAAGCAAGTCCAAGCTTACCAATCGTAGTAGACGCTCTCAAATCAGCTCGCTTATATCCTAGTGTATTTCCTTGCAATCGAATACTTGCTGTAGGAACAGATGTTGGACGCAATGTAATAAAATTAATCGCTCCTCCTATCGCTTCACTGCCGTACAAAGAAGAAGAAGGTCCTCGAATGACCTCTATCTGACGAATATTGGCTTGATTCATTTCCAACAAAGCATTGTGATTAAAAACACCTGTGGGGCGAATCGGCAAACCGTCCTCCAAGTATAAAAACAAACTTTTATACGACAATGGTTGACGAATAGACATACTATGTTGTTCATTGCCCAAATCGACCATAAACACGCCTGGCGTTTTGTTGAGCAATTGGTCTAAAGACGTGGCACGCGTCTCTTCAATCGTTGTTGCGGTAAGGGAAGCAATCGCAGCAGGCGCTTCGGCTCTGTCTTGCTGTGTTCTACTAGCAGAAACGATTACTTTGCTTAATTCGGCAATGCTTGCTTCTAAACGAAGGACAGAAGGCAAGTCACTGATCTTTAATTCTTGTGTTTCATAACCAATAAAAGAGATTTTCACAACATCAGAAGGCTTCGCTTCTAAGGTAAATTCTCCATTGACATTGGTTATCGCGCCTGTATGTAAGCTTTCAACCCAAAGGTTCACACCTATTAAAGGTTCTTGTGTTTGCCCATCAACTACGGTTCCTGTTGTCGTCGTTTGAGCGATCAAAAGTTGAGGAATAACAGCAGCCATCAAAGCGATTAGGCGAATAATTAACACGTTTTTCATGATACAATTTTTTGTATAAAATTTAGGTGACGAATGGACATAGGAAGGGTCTTTTGCGTTTCGTGTTTTATCAAACACGAAAGCAATTAGCTTCTGTTTTCTAGTTCTATGAGCACTCATAAAACTAGGCAACTTTGGACCTACATTTAAGTCCTTGGTTCAGAATTGGCAATAAAAACCTAAGCCTATATGTACCTATTTAAATACATTTAAGCTACTTGCAATTGAGTCCCAAATTTTGACAACAAGGTGTTCCTAAATCCACCAATACACTTATAAAAGTATAGAATAGACACAGACCACAAGTCGCCTTTGGGCAATTGTTTCGTTCGTTTTTTTGACGTAAACCTAAACCAGTTTTATTTTTTGAATCGAATTTTTATTCTACCACTTAAGCACGCATAGCGCAGGGCTTTGCTTGCACATAGGCAGACAAATCCTTAAGTGGATAGCACAAAAGAGTGTACGACCGAATTGAATAATTCCGTATTGTGCTATGCTTTGGGAGGTTGAAAAGCAGTAAATGTAGGCCTATAGTGATAATTAAAGGCATATTCGAATAGAATAGCCTCTTGTAAATCATCCAAACTATAAGTAGCTATATCTAGAAAATGAAACGCAATTTGCTCGTAAAACAATACGGGCGGCTTGACTTCTTCCAAACTTGGTAAAAAAGGTTGTTGTTCAGGAGTTTGGCGTTTCTTAGAAATTTGGAGTACCTTTTTTAGGTGACATTTTCCAGCACACTGAAGTTCGGGCTTTGCTTTGTTCTCACAAAGTTGAGCTACAATGTACTCTTTATTAAGGGCATAGTAAGTGTAGATCAATCCTTGATAAAAAGATTGAACACTAATTAGTAATATCCATAATATGGCTAATGCTCTTAACATAGTAAAAAATGATTAGGGCGCAAAGGTACGTTTTTTTTATGATTCTAAGTCAGAATACGATAGATTATTTATAGGGTATAAATTATTTCGGCTGTCAACTTAGACCTTTTGTTCTGAGTACAGGACAAAAGTTTTTTTATCTAATAAAATATCGAATCTACTTAGCATTTTATTAGATGTTAGATCGCTCCGCTTTTAGATATTAGATTTTAGACCCAATTAGGGCTCAATTGGGTCTAAAATCTAACAGCGAAGCGATCTAGGATCTAAAAGCGAAGCGATCTAATCCTAGTTTTGGGTAGATTTAAGCTGTAAAATATTAATTAATTATTTTTTGTCCTGTACTCAGCCTTTTATTATTTATTTTATTCGTACACACCAAAAATAACCTTGCTTGCATCTTATAAAATGTAAGCAATTACAAACAAGATAAAAAGTTGCAAAACA
>CACVAQ010000533.1 GCA_902727865.1 uncultured Aureispira sp.
TTTTAGTGTTAATTATTTTTGTCCATCTACTTATTATTTCAGTCCAATAAAAGTATCGCCCCAAAAGCACCAAATATTACAGCGTCTATTTTTGATTTTAATAACTCATGTTACGCAGGATTTTTTTTATTTACTACTAAAGCCTATTGTTACTTATTTAAGCTATGTTTTAATGTTTAATTTTGCAGGCTTAATTTTTAATGCTCCTTGTACTATAAAGCATTCAACATTCAACATTAAGCATTCAAAATTAAGAATAGGTTGAGACGCAAATTTTGGTATTTTATCGACAAGATCCATTTTCTGCCTAACATCAGTATAAAGAAGGAACAATATGCAAGCAAAAAAAAACCTCAGAACAGCAATACAAGCCCAGCGAAATGCAATCCCACCAACCCAAAAAGTAGCCTACGATACTCAAATCAACAAAAGCTTATGGGAGTTGATTCAAGAAAGAAAATATAAAACGATACACCTTTATTTGCCAATGGGTTCAGAAATTGATCTTTATCCTTTGATTCAAAAATTATTGAACCAAAAAATAAAAGTATACAGCCCCAAAACATTAAAAAATAGAAAGCTAGAACATTTAGAGGTACATTCTTTAGAAGCATTGGAAAAAGGGCTTTGGGGAACAAGGCATCCCAAAAACAGCAAGGCTTATGAAGGTACTTTTGACCTGATTGTTGTGCCAGGTTTAGCCTTTGATAAGGACTGTAATCGTTTGGGCTATGGTGGTGGTTATTATGACAATTTCCTAAAGCAGCATAAAGCCGCCCACCAAGTCGCCATAGCTTATCCTTTTCAGGTGATTGAGCAAGTTCCTGTTGAAGCACATGATGAAAAAGTAGGTGCTGTCCTTTATGGTGAATTAGACTCCGTTGATTCGTTCACTCAGCTTAAGCTCCTGGGCACTACGCTTTAGTTCGCTAGTTTGGGTTCTATGAAAACATAAAAAAGTAAGGGCGTAATCTGTGAATTAAAATAAAAAATAATGAAAAAAAGAATCCTATTTCCAATGCCAAGCTATGGAGGAGATCCTTCTGAGATTGCTATTCCGTGGAAACTGTTAAAAGAAGAAGGACATGAGGTGATATTTAGTACACCAACAGGTGAAAAGGCAAGGGCAGATGAAATTATGATTACAGGAAAAGGGCTAGGCATTTTTAAAGGAATCTTGCAAGCTCGCAAGGATGCTAGAATCGCTTATGCCGAAATGCAGGAAGATCAAGCCTTTTGTAGTCCCACAAAATATAAAGATTTAAAAGAATCTGATTTTGATGCGATTTTCTTGCCTGGAGGGCATGATAAAGGCGTGAAAGAATATTTGGAATCTAAGTTGTTGCAAGATTTAATTGTCCAGTTTTTTAAATCGAATAAACCTGTAGCAGGAATTTGTCATGGAATTCTTTTGATTGCGAGAAGCATCGACAAAGAAACAGGCAGATCGGTTCTTGCCAATTATAAAACAACCTCTTTGTTAAAAACACAAGAATTAGCTGCTTTTAATTTGACTAGACTTTGGCTAGGAGATTATTATTTGACGTATCCAGAGATTACGACACAAGATGAAGTCATTTCTTACTTAGAAACAGCAGCAAACTTTTTAACTGGTCCTCGTCCAATTTCTAAAGATCGACGGGATAATTTAAACCCAGGTTTTGTCGTTCGGGACCGAAATTATTTATCGGGAAGATGGCCAGGAGATTTATATTCTCTGACAACAGCATTTATAAATATGTTAGAATTGGATGCATGAATTATCATTTGAATGTCTTTTTTTTCTAGAATAAGGCTATTTAGGCTCATTTTTCTGTAGAATTTGTCTAAATAATAAGTTGTATATAATTTTTCATAAAAAAAATGTAAATTCGCAATCAATAGCCTTATATAAAGGTTATATTGTATAGGTGTAATTTAATAAGATGTTTCTATTCGGAAAATCAGGCTTAAATTACACCAAAGTAGGAAATTAATAATTTTAATCAGATAAAATCATTTTATAGCACATGGCATTTGACATTGATATGATTAAGAAGCATTACGCTTCTTTGCCTTCAAAAATTGAGGCTGCACGCAAAACGCTTGGTAAACCACTTACATTATCAGAGAAAATCTTGTATTCTCATTTGAACAACGATTCTAATATTCAAGATTATCAACGTGGGGAGGATTATGTATTCTTTTCTCCTGACCGTGTAGCGATGCAAGATGCTACAGCACAAATGGCTTTATTACAATTTATGATGGCAGGTAAAGCTAAAGTTGCTGTACCTTCTACCGTTCATTGTGATCACTTAATTCAAGCTAAAGTTGGTGCTGAGGATGATTTGGAAATAGCAAACGATAAAAATGCAGAAGTATACGACTTTTTAAGTACGGTTTCTGATAAATATGGCGTCGGTTTTTGGAAACCTGGTGCTGGTATCATTCACCAAATTGTTTTGGAAAACTATGCGTTTCCAGGTGGTATGATGATCGGTACGGACTCACACACTGTAAATGCAGGTGGTTTGGGTATGGTTGCGATTGGAATTGGAGGAGCAGACGCAGTAGACGTTATGGCTGGCCTTCCTTGGGAGCTTAAAATGCCTAAATTGATTGGTGTTAAGTTAACGGGTAAATTGAGCGGATGGACATCTCCTAAAGATGTTATCTTGAAAGTTGCAGGTATTGTTGGTGCTAAAGGTGGTACTGGTTTTATCGTAGAATACTTTGGCGAAGGTGCTGTAGGTATGTCTTGTACTGGTAAAGGAACTATTTGTAACATGGGTGCTGAAATTGGAGCAACGACGTCTACCTTTGGCTACGATGATTCTATGAAGCGTTACTTGGATGCTACAGATCGTGCAGATGTTGCTGCTTTGGCAGAAGGTGTGAAAGAACATTTGACAGGTGATGCAGAAGTGTATGCTAATCCAGAAACTTATTTTGATCAAGTAATTGAAATTGATTTAAATACGTTGGAGCCTCACGTGAATGGACCTTTTACGCCAGACCGTGCTTGGCCAATTTCTGAATTTGCAAAAGCAGTAGCAGATAACGATTTTCCGACCAAATTGTCTGTCGGTTTGATTGGTTCTTGTACCAACTCTTCTTACGAGGATTTAACTCGTGCGGCTTCTATTGCTAAACAAGCAGCAGAAAAGAACTTAAAATCAAAAGCAGAATTTACCATTACACCAGGTTCTGAATTAGTACGCTTTACCGCAGAACGCGACGGCTTGTTGACCGATTTTGAAAAAATCGGTGGAATGGTTCTAGCCAATGCTTGTGGCCCTTGTATCGGTATGTGGGCACGTGTTGGTGCTGAGAAGAAAGAAAAAAATGCGATTATTCACTCGTTCAATCGTAACTTTGCGAAACGTGCGGATGGAAATCCAAATACACAAGCTTTTGTTGCCTCTCCAGAATTGGTTACGGCGATGACAATTGCAGGTGACATGACTTTTAACCCTTTGACAGATACTTTGGTAAATGAAAATGGCGAAGAAGTTAAATTTGATGTTCCAACAGGGGTAGAATTACCAACTAAAGGATTTGACGTAGAAGATGCTGGATATGTAGCACCTGCTGTTGACGGTTCTGGTGTCAACGTTGTTGTAAGTCCAACTTCTGATCGTCTACAATTGTTGACTCCATTTACTCCAATGGGGAAAGAGGAATTGACAGGTATGCGTTTGTTAATCAAAGCGAAAGGTAAATGTACAACGGACCATATTTCTATGGCTGGACCTTGGTTGACGTACCGTGGACATTTAGAGAATATTTCTCAAAACTGTTACATTGGTGCTGTGAACGCATTTAGTGATGAAACAAACAATGTTGCCAACTATGCTGATGGTGCAGCTAACTTTATGCCTGTTCCTGAATCTGCGATCAAATACCAAAAAGCGGGTATCGGTACGGTAGTATTTGGGGAAGATAACTTGGGAGAAGGTTCTTCTCGTGAGCACGCTGCTATGGAGCCTCGCTTCCTAGGTGTGAAAGCGGTTATCGTAAAATCATTTGCTCGTATCCATCAAACTAACTTGAAGAAGCAAGGTATGTTGGCTTTAACATTTGCCAATCCTGCTGATTATGATTTGGTTCGTCAAGATGATACGGTAGACATCTTAGGATTTGATACCTTTACAGAAGGCGTTAATTTGAAAGTTGTCTTGCATCATGCCGATGGTACGGAAGATTCTTTTGACGTAGAACATACTTATAATGCAGCTCAAATTGACTGGGTAAAAGAAGGTTCTGCTTTGAACAAAATACGTAAAGATCAAGGTTTATAGATTGCTGTAAAACTTGTCATAATATACTAAAAGCCTTCTGCTCGTTTTGAGTGGAAGGCTTTTTTTTTGTATTCATAACTTCAATGATTATTGTATATGAACGTTAAACAATCGCCCAAAAGTAATCGCACTAAAAATGGCTAGTTTTATGACAGGCTTACGTTTGTCCACGGACTTAACTAACGATTTTCTCTACCCGAAATTGAGCATCTCCACAAGTAGATTTTATAATTTCAAGACCTGAATTTTCAAGACTTAATACTTCAAGGAATAAGTGTTCGTATGCTTTAAATGAAAGTAATAACCCATTGCCTCCACAAGATTTTCTAAGACTAAAAATGACATTATCTTTTCGAACTAAAAAACTACTAAAATAAGGGTTTATATCTTGTGGTACTTCATATCTAATTCTTCAAAATAATTCTTTACTTAGGAAGGATTTCTCTTTACTCCCTTTTTCTCCAAAGAATAAGAACAAAGAAACCAATAAGAACAAAATATCCAATGAACAAGCACTTTAGCAAATAAGGTTTATTGCGTTGAATAACAACGTAATCAGCGATTCCAGCTTTCCAAAAAAGCCATTCATCAGCAATTGAAGAAGCGATGTTGTAATTTCCTGTTTCTAAAATTATGATGCCATCTTTAGAGCTTAGGTCAATTCTTGCGGCGGTATTAATCGCATTATTACCACTACCATCGTGCCCTATAATAGTAGAATTTGGATCGTTTTGACTATAAATATGTGGCCCTAAACCATATACGCCAATTCCATTTATAAAGGTTTCAGGCGTGCTCATTGTTGTAATCGTTGCTTTGGAAAGCACTTTGTTATTAGAAACATTTGCCTTTAGAAATTTTGACAAATCTGCTGTAGAAGTAAATAAGGAAGCTGCGGCCAATGCTGTGAATCGATTAAAAGGTCTTGTGCTACGATCGTTTTTGTAGACATCAACTAAGCTTAGATTGGGTTTTTTAGAAAGTACAAAGGTAGAGTTTTCCATTCCCAACGGCTCAAAAACGGCTTGTGTCATGTAATCTTGAAAGGATTGCCCCGTAACTTCTTCTATCAACAATTGCAAGATGGTATAACCCGCACCAGAGTACATATATTGGCTACCAGGTTCATAACCAACAATGGCAACACCTTCCGAGTAAGGTGCATCGGCTGCTTTGATTAAGGATTCCTCAATCGTTTGTAGGCTGTCATTGATTGTAAAACCTTCATAGCCAAGATCGTCTATTAAGCCAGACGAGTGAGAAAGCAATTTACGAATCGTTACTTTTTTATTATCAAAGGTGCTTTCTGGAAGTTGCCATCTAGTAAGATAATGGTCAATTGGAGTATCCAAATCTACGACGCCTTGCTCTACTAATTTTAAAACCCCAAAAGAGGTAATCCATTTGCTAATAGAAGCGACAGGGAAGAGGCTTTGTTCATTTACAGGTTGGTCAATCGAGTAAAAAAAATCGTTAGAAACGTTTCCGTCTTCGATCAATGTCATTGCAAAATTTCCAACAAATTCCTGCTCTATTTTTGTTTTAGCCGCTTCAATAAATGCCTCTGAAGTATTTTTAGCCGTAATCGGTTTTAATAAGCACCCGTCAATAATTCCATAAGCGACAAATGCCGTCCAAATTAAGAGCACGAAAACTAGGAGCGCAATGCGTTTTAATATTTTCATGCTAATTTTCTATCTGTTTTCTATCCTTTTTTTAGTAATTTAGAAGCTGCTTCTGTTTCGGAAAACCGTATTAGGTTTGCGCATTAAGCAAGGTGCGTTCAAAATAAGAATGTACCTTGTCCACAAAACTATTATCAATCACAGAAACCTGAATCAAGTACTCTTCTTTTGATTTCTTTTCAACATTAATTTTCTGATTTGCAGAAATATACGGACAGTTCAAAACCAAGCGATACAAGTCTTCTGTATTTTGATTCGCAGCAACTTGGACCTTAAAAGAATGCGTTTGAACATTGTTCTTTTTGTACAATTGCTTTAGAACAGCGGTTCTGATTTTTGTATTGGGAATGACGACTAATTCTCCTTTATCATTGATTAATTTGGTCTGTGACAAATTGATGGCACTCAATTGCCCCTGTGCAAAATCAGCAGAAATAATGTCGCCTGCTCGAAATTGGTTGCTGAACTTAATCAAAACGCCAGCGAAGACATTTCGCCAATAATTAAAGCCCACGCCAAATAGAAATAAAGACATGATGACCGTGACAATAATATTAGCTTGTAACATTCTGACGTAGAAAAGCGCTACAAACAAGACCCAAATAATGATTTGAATCCGTTGCCACCACTTTATCGTAGTGGCTTGTCGTTCCTTGATAAAAGGAATAATATAGCTGTTGATAATATTAAAAACAAGTGCTATGATAAGACCTGTAACCAAGAATTGTAAAATATCCGAAACAGGTATGTTTTCTAGAGAGCGCATATTTTTTTAGTTTAAGATTTTTAATTCTGTGAGCCAATTTTCTACATAATACTTAGCGTGATGATTCAAAACATAGGTTCCTTGTGATTGTTTGTAAATCAAACTTGCTTTTTCCATTTCTTTCAATGAATCGAGCATTTTTGTAGAGGCCTTCGACGCAAATATTTTATGTAAATCGCCTTCTTTTAGTCGATTATGGATCAAAATGTGATACAACAAAATCTTCCAATTAGGATCTTTAATGTTGGGGAAAGTCAAGGAAGAAGGTCGCTGAATAATCAATTTATCTTCCTCTGTTTTTTGAATGTTGTAGACCCAAGTATTTAAAGCAACGCCAATTGTTCCTTTTGTTTTTAAATGAATGTCATTCAATAAAGCATCAACTTTTTTATTCACATCAACTAAATTATCCTTGAACCAAAGTTCTGCCCCCGCCGTTTTGTGACGGCTCAAGATAATGTCTTTTAGCTCACTTTTGCTTGCAGGAGACATGATAATAGTCGATAATAAATTCTTTTCTAAGCTAGACGTTTTTCGAATGATATGGAAGCTTTGTAAGCTACAATTTAATAAGAAATAATGCCTGTTGCCAAAATTTTCAATGATCTTCGACAGGTAATTAATGGTCTGATTGCCATCGGGGCTTTTTACCCACCATTCTTCAAGGTCGTTAAAAATCAAGACCGATTTTTGATCCAATTGATTGAGAATAGATTCGGTAGTTCCAGCTTTGCTAAATGTTTTTTGAAAGGCTTTGTGCAAGTCCGTTGCGTCAAATTTTTGTTTAGAAGGCGGATTGATGTAATATTTCTCTGCCTTTATCAAGGTCTTGGCAACGGTTTCAGTAAAGAAGGTCTTTCCAGAGAGCGACGAACCAATCACAATAATTGCCCCATTCGTACCTTGATCCATTCGATCAATGGCATTTTGAGCAATGTTTAGTTCTTTGATCCTACTAATCGAATTTACATTATTCAAATGACTGCCTGTAAAGAGTTTTTTATAATAAAAAGGCAACTCTTGTTCCGCAGAAGCTTGAATGCTTAAAGCCGACATGAAATTACTGGTTTGCTCTATGTTGTTGAGGTATTGATAATGTTTGCTGTCAAATTTTAGCGTATTAATATCTCGTTTGCGCTGTGCAACCAAATCAAGAGATTTGTGATAGACCTTTGCCGTACTTTTTCTTTTTCTGCTCAACCAATCTTGAAATCTATTGGTAATAATTGGCTTTTGAGCTGCGCCCGAATAAGAATCAATCGACTCAATAATAGTACGGATATTTAAGTCCACACTGGTATTGTGCAAATTAGTATTGATAGAGTGGTTGAACGTAGCCGTACTGCTTTCTAATTTGTTGCTGGTTTGCTCAATGCGTTGCTGTACTTCTTGTACGATAGTTTCATAATAACTATTGTCTTTATTATGAATCGACTCATCAATAACGTGCTTAATTAGATTGGCAAGGTTGTAAATCTCTTCAGAATTACCATTGTAAACAATTGCCAAATCGTGCATACTTTGATGCAAAGGAGAGAGGTAAGACGATTGAATAATGTAATCTTCTATATTCGCCAAATTAATAGACAAGCTCTCGACATCTTCTGCCTGCGATTTGAACAAGATATTAAACGACTCCGCACTCATCAAATCAGTGACCTTAGAAGCCGAGCGAGAAATAGACAAGATATTGTCCTCGTCGTTCTCCAAAATACTGGTAAAGTTAACATGCGCAATACTTTCCGCCAGCAAGTCGAGCTCCTTGTTGTTAAAAGGAACTTTGTTTTGGGTAGATAAATGTTCCGTTGCGTGCTTGATTATTTTCAACAAAGAAGCAATACGACCTTCTTGAGGAGCAATAACGTGTTCTTGTACGTAGATTTTTATTTTTTCATTAATACTAAAAACAGAAAGCCCCGCAATAGATAGATTCAATTCAGATTCTACTTGTTTGTGTGCCAAGACTTGATTGCGTTCCCAATCGGAAGCAAAGCCATAGAGGTTGGATTCTGTCAATAAAATATCTTTTTTCTTTGCCTTTTTTAGATTTTTAAGCAAATCTGGATTTTCTAAATCCTTGATTAGAGCAATGCAAGCGTCTCGTTCATAGACTTTTAATTCATGCACAATTTGATGTTCCAAACCAGAGTATATTTCTTTGGCATGTGCAATAAATTGTGTGATGTTGTTTTTGAACTCTTCCAAGGCATTTTTTTTGCTTTTTGGAGTAGCGACAATGTTCTCAATGACTAATTGAGATTGGTTGGCAATATTTTCTGCCAATTGGTTGATCGAAATGAAATTTTGAACGCCCAATTCATACAAGGTATGTTGTGTATGGGGTAATATTTTGCTATCAAAATAATGCTCCAAAGCTTCTTTCCAATAGAGCCAGCGGCCACCATTTTGAGTAGATTTTACTTTTTTAGAGGCTTTGGAAACAAATACTTTGCGTTCATTAATAAAATGATGCAAGCCTTTTTCTAAGACTTCTTCTAAAGAATGTAATTTATCCTGTCTAAAATTCTCCGAAAGTGCTGTCAACTCACTTAAAAAGTTTTGCAATTCTTCAATAAAGGTATGAGCCGATTGATGCTTCCTTAATTCTAGCAATGTTTTATCAAATACCTTGTCGATACTATCTATATATTGATAATAAAAAGAAGCAATGGTCGATAAAGTAGGCACAGTAAGTTCAGTAGCCGTGCTGTCCCAATATTTATCTAAGTCAGCAACTAAATCATTGATGGCGCTATCGGCAGAAATAGGCAAAGGATTGAGTGCCGTAGATTGTTTTGCTGTGACGCGTTTTTCTTGAGAAAAATCTAAATCCAATTCGTTAAAATCATCCGAAGCCTTTACCAAAAGCGTCGTACCAATTATTTCAAAAAGTTGATTGGTTTTTAGGACAAATGCAGCTTGTTTGTCCGCTGGAATATTTGGAATTCCGAGTACAATCAAATCGGTATTGGCAGATTGCAACTCAATAATGTCGTAAAAAGGTTTTTGTTCCACCCCATTGTTAATAATCTTAATTTCTGCGTCAATTCTAAGTTTGCCAACTAGTTTAGCAATTTTAGATTTGATGATCGTATTATCAACATTGTTATAATTAACAAACAAGACTCGAATCTTAGCACTAGACCATTTGTCCGATTGAACAATAAAACGAGCGATGTTTAACATCATTTCTGCATTGTTATTGTCCGTCCCTCGCCACCATAAATCGATGGTTTTGTATTGCCCAAATTCATACCGCTTATCGTAATCCAAATAGAGTAAGTTATAATCTAAATGAATTAGCTTCTCGGTCATTTGAGCATAATTAACTTGGTCCTGAATATTTTTAGGCCAAGTCATCATAATAGTATTCGGTTCGATCCCCGAAAAACCAAAGGTAGCAGCGATGTTTTCAATCCCTTTGTAGATGTTGTCAACTTCTATTTTTCGACCAAAAATGCCTAAGTTTTCAAGTGTTTCATCTTTTACATTTTGCTTGTTTTTGGTTAGAGGCGTGCTGCCATCCGAATTGATAATTAGGTTGAAATCAGTCACCATTCCTGTTCTTCCCGAAACGATTTTACTAAAGGTCAACAACTGAGGCCGCTCTTCGTCTTGCTCGCCACTAAATAAGATAATATTAGGATTCCAATTGTTGTTGGCCGTTTCTGTTTGTTCTAAGCGTTTGAGTCCTTTGGCAACAATGTTTTCCCAAACACTTCGCCAAACATCACCAGAATCCAACATGATTTGCTTGCGTTGCAACCAAAAATAAATGCCCATTATGATAAAAATAGAAGCAAACATGGCTACCATATCCAATTTGAACATGATACCAAAACAAGCAATAAACCCAACCAGACCAAACCATCTATTGACCTTGAAGGTCGGTTGAAAATCAGGATTTGCCCAGCTTTCTAAGAAGAAAGACAGGTTAATAAAACCATAGGCGGCTAGATAAAACATGGAAACAACTCCTGCAATAACATCCAATTCTCCAATCAAAATACCCATTTGGGCAATGATGAAAACTAAAAAAAGCGCATTGACAGGTTCGTTATTTTTACCTTTACCTTTTCCAAAAATCTTTGGCGTTACCTTGTCAATAGACATGGCTTGCAAAATTCTTGGACCTCCTAAAATACCTCCCAAAGCGGAAGAAAGGGTTGCGCCCCAAACGCCTGCAACAACTGCTGGAGCGTAGTAGGATATCGTCATCAAAATATTATAATCAGAACGCAGTAAGTCTGTATTAACATTATAACTAATAAAAACCGCCAAGGCCATGTAAACAATAAAACCAACGGCAATTGCGGCAATCGTTCCTACAGGAATATCTTTCTTAGGATCTTGTAAATCACCACTCATGGCAATCCCTGCGGTAAAACCTGTTACAGCAGGAAAAAAGACCGCAAAAACAGTCGCCATAGGTACCGAACCTTCGCTTGAAAATAGACTAGGGCTAGCCATTGGGGCAAATTCACTGGAGCCCGCAAAAATAGAGACCAAGGACAGTATAATCGCTGCCAAGATAAAAAACTGTGTTTTTAAAGCCACCGAAGTACTAATTAAAGCAATAGCAGTTAAGACAAACAAGGCAACAGAGCCCGAAAGTCTCAAACCATTGATGTCTGTACTAAAGCCGAAGTAACTGTTGAAACTTTCGGCAAACCCAATTAAATAAAGCGCAATCGAAAGGGCGGTTCCTACATAAAGTGCAATTCCAATAGCGCCTCCAATCGGAATGCCCATACTCCTCGATAGGATATAGTAAATTCCACCAGCGCCTACTTTTTTGTCGGTTGCAATAGAAGAAACACTCAATCCAGTTGAGATTGAGATGATGTGCGCAATGAAGACAATTAGCATGGTGCCAATTAATCCTGCATTTCCAACAACCCAACCCATTCTCATGTACATAATAACACCGAGAATGGTTAATACCGAAGGCGTAAATACCCCCGCAAATGCTCCGAATTTTTTTTGTCTTGCCACAATGATTAGATATAAGTGAACGTAAATTAGTAGGGTTCTTTGGCTCCCATAAGGAGTATGCAAGATACCCAAAAATAGAAGTATCCCCAATTTCGAACCCAAATTATAAGTGAAAGTGTACTAAAATACCAAGCGGCTGAGGTTTGTCATCAACCAGTCTTGATTGACAACAGAACTGCAAATTTTAATTTCCTGTTCTAATTTTTCAACCGATTCTTGTGTAAGTTGTCGTTTGGTGTAGCCAATTTTTTCTTTAATCTTGAATAGTTT
>CACVAQ010000534.1:0-7684 GCA_902727865.1 uncultured Aureispira sp.
CATTTTTTATACTTTTTGCCACTACCACAAGGGCAAGGAGCATTGCGCCCCACTTTATTTCCCGTATAATTCAGCATAGATTTGAAGGCTGTTTTTAAACGATGCTTCGTGTCTTGTTGAAACACATGACTCAGAATTTCGTACAACTCTGGTTTATTTTTTTGTAAAGCTTTGGGATGCTCAAAGAAATATTCCGAAGCCACGGCAAAAAATTCTACCCGATTGGTTGCCCCATAAGGATTCATACTCGATTCCCCTTTGTGGATACGTTCGGTTTCCTTACGGATAATTTCTAGCCAAGGTTCAACGTATTTATGTTCCATGAACCGTTCTGGAATCCCATCGTACTTGCCATCCGCAGCATCCAATAAATGGACAAATTCGTGAATACCAACATTTTTTTTGTCATTCGGATTGGTAAAACCTCCAATTAAGGCTGTTTTGGAGAGAATCATGATCCCTTGCATCAATCCAGTACCCACCATTCCTGTGACGTTTCGACCAGGCCCTTCGGTTCTAAAATCTTTGGTAAAAGGACCAGGATAGATTAAAATTTCGCCTAAATTATCGTACTCCCACTCTGGAAAACTAAAAACGGGAATTTCGGCACTAGCCGCCGCCAAAACCAAAGTCAAATCATCCACCTCTGTTTGCACGCCCGTAACCCTTGTCTCATGCAAGAAAATTTGAATTTCTGTTTCAAAACGCTCTTTTTCCGTAGCATCCAAGGCTTGATAAAAAACGACATGTTTAGCCAAAATTTTGCGCCAATTCTCTGGAAAAGGTGTTTTGACTAATTCATTTCTTTCTCTAAATTTTTTTGTGAAAATACTATAAGTATTAAAACAAACTAAGGCTCCCATTGCCAATAGAATATAATAAATCGTGTCCGATAAATTACTTATAGTATGAATAACCAATAGGTAGATTGCCCCTAAAAGGAGTGAAAATAGCAAGGCTAAAAATTGATTAAACTGAGTTTTCTTTTTGGATAAATGCATCTTTGTGTTTAAATCTAGTGAGCGTAGGGCATTTTTGTACAAACCAAGATAATCAAAATCTAATAAAAGTTGACTTTTGAAGCTAAATTGATATTATTTGCACAAAGACTTTTATCTTGTTGTTTTAAAAATTATTTTAGTCAACTAAACTAATCTTGTTGTTTTAAAAATAGCATAGCATAAACGTATGATTCTCTATAATTTATTTCGAGTATTTTTGTGGTTGATGTACATCTGTTTTTTTAGACGGGTTTACTATTTAAACCCCGAACATACTCCTAAAAACGAGCCACTAATTTTTATTTCCAATCACTCCAATGGAATGTTGGACCCGATTCTAATTGCTGCCATGCAGCGACGACCTGTTTATTTTTGGGCAAGAGCGAGCGAGTTTCCTAAGAATATAAAAGGTTGGTTGATGTACAAATTGCATGGACTACCGATTTATAGAGTGGATGAAGGGACGGAAAATATGCATAAAAATGAACAAACGTTTAAGACAACCAGAGAGCTACTTTATGGCGGATGGAACAGCGCTTTTGTTGCCCCAGAAGGGTATTGTGTGGTGCAAAAGAAATTATTGCCGTTTAAGAAAGGCTGTGCTCGGTTGGCCTTCAAGATGATGGAAGAGAAAGATTGGAGTCTAGACGTTAAAATCCTGCCGACAGGTGTAAATTATACCTATCATGATAAATTTAGAAGCGAAGTCTACGTAAAATTGGGAAAGCCCTTGTCAGTACAGCGTTATAAAGCAATGTATCAAGAAGACAAAGAAGAGGCGGTGACCCAGCTGACACAAGATATGCGAGTCGCTTTGAGGGAGCAAATGATTTATGTTGAAGAAGGAAATGAGTTGCTGACCGAAAAGTTATTTGTTTTGACTCGGAATAATTTTACCCGAAAGATTTTCCCCATGTATTCTGGAAATCCTGATTTGTGTCTAGCGGAGCAAGCGGTTGCGAATCATGTGACAGCATTGGACGACGCTAAAAAAACAGCTTTAGAAGCAGATGTAGATGCCTATCAAGTATTGTTGGATCGCAATGGAATTAAAGATTATGCGGTGGCGGCTAAAAATAAGCGTTCCCTTTTTTGGGTGTTGATTGGTTTTCCTTTTTGGTTGTTCGGAACAATTTCTGGACGTATTCCACACATTCTTGCCCGTAATTTGCGAAACAAAGTTGTTCCTTTTATAGAATTTACGGCCAGTTTTGCTTTTATAACAGCCTTGATTATGTGGGTTTTGTGGGGCTTTTTGGCAATAGGAATTAGCGCCTTTTTTATAGGTTACTGGTCTTTGTTATTGCCTTTTATAATGGTCTTTTTGCAAACCTATGCATACCATTATGAGGATTATTATAAAGAATGGAAGGCTTTGGCGAAGTATAAAAAAATAAAAGATAAACGTATGTTTGAACAAAAACGTGCTGCGATTGATTGTTTATAAGTGTGTTATTTGCAATAAAAAAAATGGTCATTTCTGAATCCTCAGAAATGACCATTTTGGTTAAAATGAGTTAGAATCTAGCTTACAACCCAGCTTTGGCTGAAATATCTAACATCTTGTCAATACAGCCACGACCTTTGTCAATGACGTCTTGCTCTAAAGTAACTTCTGGTAAGCTATGCTTCATACACAAGTACAATTTTTCCATCGTATTTAACTTCATGTGTGGACATTCGTTACAGGCACAAGAATTGGTTGGAGGAGCAGGGTAGAATTTTTTGTTTGGAGAATTTTTTTCCATCTGGTGAATAATACCAGGCTCTGTCGCAACAATAAATTCATCAAATTCACTCTCTTCAGTATATCTTAATAAAGAACTGGTAGAACCAACGTGATCCGAAATTTCTAAAATATGCGCTTCACATTCTGGGTGTGCAATCAATTTAGCTTTTGGATGCCGAACTTGTAATTTGACAATTTTTTCTCGGCTAAAAATTTCATGCACCATACAAGAGCCATTCCATAGAACCATATCTCGACCAGTGGTCTTGTTTAGGTAAGCCCCCAAGTTTTTATCGGGCGCAAAAATAATGGGTTGGTCTTCTGGAATACTGTCGATAATGTGTTGAGCATTGGTAGAAGTACAACAAATATCCGTCATCGTTTTTAAGGCAGCTGTACAGTTAATGTAGCTCACGACAACATGATCTGGGTATTTTTCTTTGAACTTCTTAAAAAGAGGTGCTGGACACGAATCCGCCAAAGAACAACCTGCTTTTAAATCGGGTAACAATACTGTTTTAGACGGATTCAACATTTTTGCTGTTTCTGCCATAAAGTGTACTCCTGCAAATACAATGATATCAGCATCGGTTGAGGCAGCTTTCTGTGCCAGTCCCAGGCTATCTCCGATATAGTCGGCAATGTCCTGGATTTCGCTGTCTTGGTAATAATGCGCTAAAATAATGGCATTTTTTTCCTTTTTCAACTGCTCAATAGCAGCAACCAAGTCAAGCATTGGGTCCACTTCTACGTCAAGAAATCCTCTTTGTTCTAGGTTCTCTTTTGCTTGTGTTAAACCTTGCATAACATTTTTGATTTATAGATAAGCATAGACGGCTTACCTAAGTGATATAATATAATAGTTTGTTTTTATTTTAAACTAAGTCTTTTTGTTAATTCTATAACTAAGAGAAGGCTAAAATAGTTCACTTATTTTAAAAATAAAACAAAGTATACCGTTTTATTATTCAAGATATAAAAAATGACTCTTTTTTTATAAGACTAAACAGGGACGAAGTTTATTTTTAGTAGCTTGATTTTGAGTTGGGTTAGTGTTTAATTACTTGTTTTGTTCTTCCAAACAAAGCCTTCTTTTTTCCAAGCTAAAGACAATTTTATTTTTCCATTTTGTCTGAAAATTAATTTATTTTTTTCCAAAAAAATAGAAACAGCTTGCGCTGGGTCTTGATTGTAGAAATACATTCCTAAACCACTTTTTTGTAAGGTTTGAAAGTGCTTACTTACAACAAGTAAAAAGTCATCGGGGAGTGATTCTAAGGTGCAATCTTTCCAGTTGTTTTCTTTTTTGGTGTATACTTTAAACCCTAAGTCATTGCATCCAACGGGTTCCATATTCAAACCCTTGTGTAATTTGATGTCGTGTCGATCAAATTGAAATTCAAGCAGCCATGTTTTATGTTTTGTATCCAAAAAAGAATAATGAAAACTTTGTTGAACTTCCTCTATCGGACGATTCTCAAAATTTCTTGAAAAAACAACTAAATTTTCTCTGATATTTGCTTGTTGATAAACTCGTTCATTGTCTATATTATTAATAAAGAGTGCAGGCTTTACCTTTTTGATGACACGAGGCAGCTCTTGACAAAAAGCTAAAGAGGAAATAGACCAGAAAAGAAGTGTAGAGAGATAGTTCATAATACAGGTGCTATGAAAGCGTTAAAAAATAACCGAACGATCAATTTTATAAAATAAAAAAGATTGTTTGGCTTAAAGTACCAAACAATCTTCTCTAAATGAAATAGAATAGCTTTCTATCCCTATATTATTTACTAGTTAAGGTATTCACTGGCTTTTTTGCCCCCCCATTCCACTACAGTGTAGCCTTTTCTAGACATTTTTTTAAGTTCTTGTGTTGGAATATCAACAGCGGTTTTTAAAGGCTTATAAACCATAAAAACTCTAATCAAGGTCTCAGGAGCTGGTGTAATTTCTAAGGCAGCGTTTTGTACATATTCTTCTGTTGAAAAATGAATTAGGTTAAAGTCATTTTTTTCTAATTCGGGTAACCAGTAAGAAACAAAGTCGGTGGCTTCTCTTCTGTTCAAGCCCATCAAAGCTAACTTCTCATCCAAGAAATCGGCCACCTGTTCTCCTGCTACCACAAAACCTTTATCCAAGGTATATTGAAACGAACTTTGTCCTTCCCAAAACAAATAACTAAAGGCTTTTCCGCTAGTTTTTTCGGTCAACATACCATCGGGATTGGCGCTTACGTTCCAACCTGTTGAAGCATTGTATTTTGGGTAAGTATGCGTGAGTTCTCCTTTAAAATGGACCTTTACATTAATGTCTTGAGCAGTTTCAGGGTAAAGGTAAATAATAGGTTTTCTAAGTGTCTCGCGATCTATCGCAATTACATTTTTTTCTTGAAAGGACTTGGTATACAAGCGTTCTAGGTTGGTCCAAACATTAAAGGTTCCTAAGCGTTTTCCTTCATAAAAACGAGCTTCTAGTATTCTTTTCTCCGAAGCGATATGCGTTCCTACCAAAACGCCAGAAAAAGGCACTCCATTGAGCAAGAGCGGCTGACCATAGAGCCCAACATCTTCCATATTTGCAAATGGAGAAACCGCTTGATATTTTAATGTTTTTTTATTTTCTTTGGCAATGTAATCTGTAAAACCTAAACCTAATTTATGATTGATGGCCTCATTTCTTGCCTCTTTATCTTCATTTTTACCAAAAGTAATATTATTGGTAACAGGATCGTAGGTCCAATTCTTTAAGTACACGCCCTCTTGATACCCTTTTAGCGTTTTATCAAGTAAAGCCAAATTTTCTTTGATCGTAGCAGCATCTTGCAGCATTAGATCAGAATCGGAAGGCCCTTTTCGAGTGGTCCTGTAGTCTGGTTCTGGGGCACAACGACAAACTAAGGTAATTAGCAGGAGTAGTCCTAGTAATTGCTTTTGGTTATTTATAAAAACATTCATGGTGTATTGATTTAATCATTATAACATTAAAAAAAGGCGACTAAAAGATGTCTTTTTGACAGTCACTAAACTGTTCTTTTAATAGAGCAACACCTTGGTCGATAGAGTTAACCTGTTGAATATTGTAACGTTGACAAACAATATCAACATTACCTTTTCGCCAGAAACCCTCTGGGCAATGAACGATGCATTTTCCAGATGCAGCAAACAAACCTAATTCCATTAACGTAATTGGAGACTGAGTTTGTGGTTCGAAATGAAAAAAGATGGCATCGGCTCTATCCAAGGCATCTAATTCCCAATCTACTTGTTCTTTAAAAACAGGATTATTGATAGATTGTTCCCAAGAACTATCCCAAGAGGATCTTCTTGGGTTCCATATTATAATGTCAAACGTATCAAATTTGTTACCAACTTGACTTTGCCAGTCGATTGCTTTGCCCATTTCTATACTCCCCGCCAGAAAAAAGCTTCTTTGTATTGGAACTTCCCCCAAAGGCTGGGGTGGTTGAATGATTTTAGCCATGAAATAATTTGGTTTTTGAGTTTAGTTTTAAAAGATAAGTGAATGATTAATAACATAACTCCGTTTAAACCCCGAACTCAGCAAAACGACGGCACCTATTAACAAAGGGGCACGATCACGGAGTATTAGAATAAATAAGCTGCACAAAATTTGAAGCTAGGTTTTTGTCTCAAATGTTGCTAAAGAGGAAACGTATAGCGGGCTACAGGCCTGACTACGACTGCGAAGTAGCAGCGCACTAAAACATGCGCGTAGCGTTAACAAAGTTATTCTTTAGTGGAATTAGCTTCGCTGCTACTTAGCTTCGCTGCTACTTCGTGGTCGTGGTTGAGGTAAATTCAATAGTCAACTGTTTTTTTTTGTGACCTTACTCTTCCTTAGGGCACAAAAAAACAGAAAAAAAGTTATACTTCTACTTTTTTGTGACAATTAAAGACGAGTAATCGACGATTTGATGATAAAAATGGAACAAATGAGGTCGAAGTCTAAAAATTAGATCAAGCTATTTTAGAATAGACTACTTGGATACTGCCTTATTTTGGATATAAATTTGTTTTTTTGTTCTGTCTTTAATAATCTAGACTTACTGATTGGAACTAAGTATAGTGATAATCAAAAACATACTAATTAAAAATAAAAATAAAAATGGCAGGAGCATTATATTTAATTCCTACCCCTTTAGGAGATGGTATCACAGCACCACTTCCAGCTTATATGATACAGACGGTTCATGAAATTGATGTGTTTATTACAGAAAGAGGTAAAACAGCCCGTCAGTTTCTCAAAGAAATAAAAACACCAATTCCTTTGCAGGAAATGACTTTTTTTGAGCTGAACAAGCGAACAGATCCGAATGATCTAGCCTCCTTTTTGATTCCAGCAATAAAGGAAGGGAAAAACATTGGCTTGATGTCAGAGGCGGGTTGTCCTGGCGTGGCAGATCCAGGGGCAGTGGTGGTTCAGATGGCACACGAAAAAGGAATCAAAGTGATCCCTTTGGTTGGTCCGTCTTCTATTTTACTAGCCTTGATGGCTTCGGGAATGAACGGCCAACAATTTGCTTTTCATGGATATTTGCCCATTAAAAGCCCTGAACGTAAAAAAGCATTAAAAGAGTTAGAGCGTCGTTCTTCAAAAAACAATCAGACGCAAATTTTTATAGAAACGCCTTATCGTAACGATGGTTTTGTAGAAGATGCCTTGTCTGCACTTCAGCCCAATACCTTGTTTGGAATTGCCGCAGATATTACGCTGCCTTCGGAATATATCTGTACGCACAAGGTGCGGACTTGGAAGAAGAAAACAATTCCAAGTTTACACAAACGCCCAACGATTTTTCTATTGTTGGCAAATTAAGTAGATGGACAAAATTAGTAGTATAAAAATAGTCATTTTTGATGCAATTACTTATATCCATCACAAGTAGCAGTGTACTAAAAGCGCAGCCCTCACGAACGTAGGGAGTAACAAAGCT
>CACVAQ010000534.1:7784-11994 GCA_902727865.1 uncultured Aureispira sp.
TAAGTGATTCGCCTAAAATCTAGTATCTAAAAATGAGTTAAGAGCTGCCTAGAATTATAAAATTTGGGGTAGCCAAAGAACCAAAAACAATAAACATGAGTTATAAAAAAATAGCCTTACTGTTATTGATATGCTTTACGACGGCTTGTTCTTTTGCACAAACCTTGGATGAAGATGGAGAGATCAAGTACATCAAAAAAATGTATAGTAATATATTGACTGAAAGCCCTGCACACGATTGGTTGCACTATTTGTGCAAACAGGTTGGAGGGCGTTTGGGTGGGTCCCCAGAATATGCGGCAGCCGTTTCTTATACCACACATATGTTAGATACACTGGGTTGTGATACCGTTTGGACACAAGCTGTTGAAGTGCCTTATTGGAGAAGGGGAGCGATTGAAAAAGCTAAAATTATTAACTCAAACTATGTTGGAACGCTTGATTTGGCGGTGACCGCTTTGGGTTTCTCGGCAGGAACAGGTGCTTTGGGAATTACAGGAGCCGTGGTGGAAGTACAAAATTTTGAAGAGTTAGAGGCATTGGGCAAGGATAAAATCAAAGGAAAAATTGTCTTTTATAATAGACCAATGGAAATTACTCGATTAAATACATTTCATGCTTATGGGGCAGCGGTCAACCAACGCACTGCTGGTCCTAGAAAAGCGGCTGAATTAGGAGCAATAGGGACTATCGTACGCTCGATGACGGTTAAGCAAGATAATGTACCGCATTCGGGCGTGACCTCTTTTAAGAATGAAACGCCTATTCCTGCGGTAGGGATTGGATTACAAGATGCGGATTTATTAAGTGCCTTATTAAAAAAAGAATCCAACGTAAACGTAAACATTCAGTTGAGTTGCAAACACATGGGCAATCGGATTGCACAGACGGTGATTGGTGAAATAACAGGTTCGGAAAAACCCGATGAAATTATCTTAGTCGGTGGTCATTTAGATTCTTGGGATTTGGGAGAAGGCGCGCATGATGATGGGGCTGGCTGTGTGCAAGCGATGGAAGTGCTACACGTTTTTAAACGAATGGGCATTCGTCCTAAACATACGCTTCGCTGTGTTTTGTTTGCGAACGAAGAAAATGGATTGTTTGGCGCAACCGAATATGCCAAGCAAGCTAAATTAAAAGGAGAAAAACACCTTGCAGCAATTGAGTCGGATGCAGGCGGTCATGTTCCTAGTGGATTCCGTATGGATGCGGCGGCAAATATTGCCAAAGAAAGTTACAATCAAGTCAAAAACTGGCGAACAATTTTTGCCTCGCTAGGACTTTGGGACATTCAAACTGGCGGCTCGGCAGCAGATATTTCTAGACTAAAAGATCAAGGAACGGTTTTGTTTGGCTATCGTCCAGATAGTCAGCGGTATTTTGATTTTCATCATTCCGCAAATGATGTCTTTGAGAATGTGCACAAAAGAGAATTGTTGTTGGGAGGCGGTGCGATGGCTGCCTTGGTTTATTTAATTGATAAATATGGCGTTCGATAATGAAAAATCAACTGAAATATTATGTTTTATGTATGGCCTTGTGTGGTATTCTAATAGGAAATACGGGCTGCCATTTAGAAGAGGCCTCTTATGCTTCTAGGATGTACAGTTTACCAACCGACTTGGATTTGTCCGATGTTTATTTTATAAATCAAGACACAGGTTATGTTAGTGCAGGAGGAATTTTTACCGCAGGCTTGATTTTGGGAACAGGAGATGGTGGCAATACTTGGGACACGATAGACGTTTATGGAACAGGTGTGAACAGCTTCTCTTATCAAAATGGTATTTTTACCGCAAGTATTTGTGGACAACGACTGTACAGTAGTTCTGATTTTGCTACTTGGTCGTTTACCAATGCTGCGTCAGGTTGGTGGAATTGGCAAAGGCATACTCGTTTGGCAGATAATCGAGTTTTATTGGTTGGGGGTGAAAATTTTGGAAGAGGATTCATCCATTTATACAACCCAACTCAAGGCGGATTGGTCCTCAAAGACACGTTTGACCATGAGTTGACGGATATTATAACAACGTCTAACCGCACGATTCATGCCGTTGGGTATGGCTTAATTATGAAATCAACAGACGAAGGAAATTCTTGGGTGCCGAGTAGGGTGACGGGGGATTTTTTTAGAGGAATTGACTTTGTAGACGATAACATTGGTTATGTGGTGGGCGAGTATGGTTCGGTTTATAAAACAGAAAATGGAGGAAATTCATGGCAATCTTGCCGTGCTGGAAATTCTATTTTTACCGATCAAACCAAGCTATTTCGTGCGATTGCCTTTTTGGATGCGTCCACTGGTTTTTTAGTTGGGACGAACAATATGATTTTTCGGACGACAAATGGCGGGAAAGTTTGGAAACAAATTTCGAACTTTGATGGCTATACAAATTTTAATGCCATTCGAATTCAGCATGGAAAAGCGTACGTAACAGGAGAAAAAGGAAGTCTATTAATCATTGATTTGGAATAGTTTTTCATTAACAGCTACCGAGAACTTGTTTTTTTTTATAAACAAGTGAATTTTAAAAGCACGACAGATTACTAATAATAATAAATATGCAAGCAATAAGATATAGTATTTTAGGGATATTACTATTGATTGGAGCAGATGTTTTTGCTCAGCTATTACCATTGGAAGAATTAGAGCGAAAGCCCGTTTACTACTCGATCGACCAAGCGGTCCGAGAGCCAGAGGAAGCCTTACGATTAAAGGTGTTGCGTAGAGCCTACTCGTTTCCAACAGCCGTTCTTCGAATGGACAAATTGCAATGGTTAAACATGAATCATACTTTGGTAGAAACGATTCCCGATGCCGTTACTGGGCTCAAGATGTTGCAAGTTTTAGAAATACGAGGGAATAAATTGAAAACTTTGCCAGAAGCACTTTGCGAATTAAAAAACTTACGTCGTTTAGATCTTTCGAAAAACTTCTTAACCGCTTTGCCCGCTAATTTTTCTAAACTAAATGCTTTAGAATGGTTGATTTTGAGTAAAAATGAAAAATTAACAAAACTTCCTGCCGAAATTTTCAACAGAGAAGAACTACAACGCTTAGAGCTTAGCAAAATTCGATTAGAGGAACTACCTGAGGCGATTGCTAATTTGAAAAAATTAGAAGTATTGGATGTCAGTCAGAATAAACTAACCGAAATTCCGCATGGAATAGGCAGTTTAGTAGAACTAAAACGTCTATCTCTCGGCAACAATCCTGTTAAAAAAGCCAATGGGATTTACAACTGGTTGGGCAATCTAAAAAAATTAGAAGCCTTAAATTTGGATGGTTTAGAATTGACCAGTCTTTTTTCAGACATCAAAGATTTTAAGCAATTAACCGATTTTAGCATTCAATTGAACAAGATTAAGTCTTTGCCTTATGAATTGTATCAAATGAAGCAATTGACAAAGCTAAATATTGGCTCGAATCTATTGGATACGCTTCCTGATGCTTTAGGGAAATTAACGAACCTGACTTATTTGAATTTAGAACGCAACGAGTTTACTGAATTGCCTGATATTTTTTCTAATTTTCAAAAACTGCTCGTCCTAAAACTAGATGCCAATCGAATTTCTACCTTGCCTAAAAGCATTGGAAAATTAACACAATTAGAAGAGCTAAATCTAGCCAATACAGGAATTAAAAACCTACCAACTGGATTTGGAAACCTCAAAAGATTAACCGATTTGAACCTAGCTTTTAATCGTTATTTTAGCATCAGCCGTGCTGCAAAAGAGTTGGTTCAACTCTCTAGTTTAAAACACTTAGAGATGATTGAGAATGGACATAAGGCATTGCCAGAGATCTTAACAACATTGCCTGCGATTGAATATTGGAATCTAAGAGACAATAAATTAACTCGCTTGCCAGAAACCTTTGGTAACTTAAAAACCTTGAAACGACTAGAGTTGCGGTACAATGATCTAAAAGAATTGCCAGCATCTATTGGGGATTTAGAGAACTTGGAACATTTGGATTTGGGATACAATGAATTAAAATCCTTGCCAGAATCCATTCAAAACTTAAAGAAGTTAAAACTCTTAAAATTAGAGCGAAACAAGCTTTCTGAAGAAGAACAAGCGAAGATTAAAGCTTGGTTGCCGAATACTCGCATTTTGTTTAAGCATTAAGACCAAGCCCCCAAAAATCGAATATTTAAAGGATCAATTTCTTTTAGTACGGTAGGGAAAGTTAAGATATGAACTCCTA
>CACVAQ010000535.1 GCA_902727865.1 uncultured Aureispira sp.
AATTATTCTCACAAAAAACACAGCACCAATCAATTAATAAGCCCTCTGTGACCTACTTCACAAACACTTTGAACAACATAGAATATATTAAGGAAAATAAGTAGCATTACTCTGTTGAAAACCCGAACTAAGCGTAGCGACTTTTCGTATTAACAAAGGGGCACAAAGTAAAAACTAAAAACCACGCAGTAGCAGCGCAGCTAACAATAAGCGTAGCGCTCATGAACCGAACGGAGTGAGCGCACGAGCAAAGCGAGCTAACAAACGTAGTGAACTAATCAACGGAGTATTAAAGTAGATTTTAAGCTCTAAAATAGCTCCAGAGGCATTTTACAAACCAAAACATTGTGATTATGATAAAATTTAAGCTTGTATTTTATGTTTTAATACTGATTCTTAGTACAACATCGCTTTTTGCGCAAAGCACCTTTGATTATGAATTAGAACTTATCCCTATTAGCGTTCCAAATTTACCAGGTTTTCATTCTTTTGCATTTGCTCAAGACAATGGAAAATGGCTTGTTATCGGCGGACGATTAGATGGACTACATGCAAGGCAACCTTTTAATGCCTTTCCACAAGGGCAAAACAACCAGGCTATTTATGTGATTGATATCCAGACCCAACAATACTGGTCTGCTCCCTTAACCAGTTTGGCAACAAGTATTCAAGAACAACTACAGTCCACCAACATGAATTTTTATCAAGACAAAGATAGCTTATATCTTATTGGAGGATATGCCTACTCGGCTACCGCTGGAGATCACGTCACGTTTCCAAACTTAACCGCTATTGATGTTCCTGGTTTAATTGATGCCCTTATCAATGGAACGGCTATTGATAGTTACTTTAAGCAAATAACAGCTCCCATTTTTGCGGTCACGGGCGGGCAATTAGGCAAAATTGAGGACAACTTTTATTTGGTCGGTGGGCATCGTTTTGATGGTCGTTACAATCCTATGGGCAACCCAACTTACAGCCAAACGTATACGGATAAGATTCAGAAATTTAAACTGAATAATACGGGGGCCCAACTCTCGTTTTCTAATTACGTAGCCATCACCGATCCAATCCACTTGCACCGAAGAGACTACAATTTATTGCCTCAAATTTTCCCTGACGGCACACAGGGCTACACGATTTCTTCTGGCGTATTTCAAACAGCAGTCGATTTACCCTTTCTTTATCCTGTTAATATTACAGCCAATGGCTACGACCCAATCACCAATTTCAACCAATATCTGAGCAATTATCACGGGGCGAAAGCTTGTTTGTACGATTCCATCGGAAACAATATGCACAATTTATTTTTTGGAGGCATGAGTCAATATTATTATTCGAATGGTATCTTAATGCAAGACAACCTAGTGCCTTTTGTGAAAACAATTAGTAGATTGACTCGAATGGCAGACAGTAGCTTGCATGAGTTTCAATTGCCCCAAGAAATGCCTTCGCTCAAGGGAACTTCTGCCGAATTTATTCCCAACAACAACTTGCCGCACTACCCTTCTGAAATCATCAAAATCAGTTCGATTACACAAGATAGCTTCATTATTGGCCACATACTTGGTGGGATTCAAAGTCCGAGTCGACATCCTTTTTCGACCAACCAATCCAGCACCACCAATGCCGACAACAGTATTTATGCCGTTCGGTTGATAAAAACAATTCCAAGCAATGTTCAGAAAATTGAAGGGGAGCATCACTTTGAAGTCACTGTTTCTCCCAATCCAGCAGAAGATTATCTTCAATTGAGTTTTGAGCTACAAAAAGCCAGCAATGTCCGTTACTATTTAACCTCGCCCAATGGTCGTGTTTTAGTGGAAAAGGACTTGGAAATAAAAGCGGTTGGCAAGCACGAAATTTCAATAAATTTAGATAAAGACCTTTCTAGAGGCACTCTATTTTTGACGGTCATTTTTGATCATAAATATTATGTCAATAAAACGATTACGGTTCAATAAACTGGCCCTGTTATAGCTTTTTGCTTTTCTATTTGATAACAATACAAAAAAATCCCCCATCGACAACCGATCAACCCTTGTCAATGTGGGATTTTTCATTTTGTACAGACGTTTCTTATTGCGCTATAATTTTCCCTGTGCTAATGGGCTGCCCATTTCCTAGTAATTTGAACACATAAACACCCCGCTCTAAATTTTTTCTAGGCAACTCCATTTGATTGGTCTGCTCTTCGGACAACACCGCCACTTGACGCCCCATCACATCATACACCATTAAGGTCAAAGTAGCATACGCCACTCCTTCTACCTGAATGGTTGTGCCATACGTAAAGGGGTTTGGAAATGCCTTTACGCTTAAATCTCCTGCATTTTGTAAAGGAAGAATCGTCAAAATGTAAAAATTCATTCCAATTTCATGGTACGTCGTATTGGTCCGAACGGGTACATTCAAATCAAAATAAATATCTGCGAAATTATTAATAATCGTTCCTACAGCCCTATTTTCTTTTTGTTGAATTCTAAACTTCGCAAATCCATGAGACGCAGGTTCATTGACATTACTATCGGGCAATAGGATATAATCAAATTTAACCTCTAAAACACCATTGTCTTTTAAAGCCCAAGTATACGGATGACTAGCGCTCGTGACTTGAATACTTGCGGGGTCAAGGTCTGGGGATAAGCTGTCGATTAAGGTCACAAAGAAAGCTGTATCGGTTCCTGTATTCTGGAAATTTATTTGATAATCTAGGTATTGATTTTGGCGAATATAATGTTCTTGGCTGTAGCCTGCTGGTTGCGCTTCTTTGTTGTTCGGATCATAGGAAGCGTTATTTGGTCGGCAATCTATCGCTCTAAAAGTAGGTGCATGACCATTTGGAAATTGTGTTGGATAGCCCGTATTAAAATCGCCACTCGCATCGGGAACACAACCTTCCACAAACGCACTTATGATAGAATCGGAAACCGTCCAAGGAATACCTGGCTCTTGTTCTACTTCTATCCGATAAAATTTTCTAGGCAATGCGGGAACCGTCACCGTAGCGTTTCCCCCATTAGGAACCGTGACCGTTCCTGTTCGCATAATAATATTGTCTTCAAATACCCAATACGTTCTTGGCGACGGAAGGCCTGTTGGGCTTGTATTTTGAATATTAAAAAAGACACTATCGTTTTGACAAGTTCCATTTACGTCCAACAACATTCCTGACCAAGCACTTGAAGCACATAACGAATCTGGTGTAATCGAAACTTCTACACAATGGGTCTGCCCGAATAGAGCTGAAGTATCTACTTGAACCTCTATATTGATGACACCACAGGCTCCAATTCCAACCGTTCCAATATTAAAGGTATATGCATTCCCCGATTGACTAGTAGGCGTTTGAGAAAAACTTAATATATTCAGAAACGAATCCATATCGACCCTAAGTACAACATTACTCGCTATGTCCGTCCCTCTATTACAATATTGTATGGTATAATAGCTTGGCAAAATTTCCCTTAACACAGGAACGGACAAATCGACTTCCATGACAGGGCAATACACCAGTACCTCCAAGGGAAAATCAACCGTGTCATGTACTTGTGCCGTAATAACTCCTATATTTTGAGGGCAACTTAGATTGTAATAAGGGTGTAAATTGGGTAGGCTCATTGTATAGGTTCCCGATTGACAAGGAATGGAATAATGGCCTAAAGAATCGGTTACAGCATAGTAATTAAAATTAGAAGTACCGTTCAAGGAAGCCTGAACAACAATGCCGCCCAAGCCTATATCTCCACTCGTTTGGGTACAATTAAAATCCAAATCTTGGTAAATTCGTCCTTCTATCTTACGTCCTTTATACACTCCCAAACTGTCCGCTAAACACACATACATATCACGACTACCTAAACTAAAATCCGTGATAGTTCCTCCAACCACAATCCCTCCATCAGCTGTTTCTTGTACCGAATAACCAACCTCACCTACAGAATTATCTCGTTCCCAAAGTAGATTTCCAGCGGCATCTCTTTTTCTTAATAAAACGGACACTTGCTGCCGTAAGCCCCCATTTACAAGCACCATTTCAGTAATTCCTCCTGTGTAAATATACCCACCATCTTGAGCCAAACTAACGCCATAATAAATCATCTCTGACACGCCTCCTGCTAAGGTATCCAATCCTCCCCACTCCAATCCTCCAAGAGAATCTGTCTTAAACATGATTCCATGATAAAGGTTACCGCCATTGTCATATTCTCCACCAACCGCAATGTAACCGCCATCTTGTGTTTGCTGAACATCGTTGATTCCGCCAAGATGTGTTAAACTTGAAAATGGATAGCGGTGTGTCCATAAAGTATCTCCTTGAGCATCTGTCTTAAGTAAAGCATAAAATCGTATATTATTCAGCGTATAATTTCCTGTTATAATATAACCTCCATCAGTTGTTTGACGGACTATTTTACCTTCACTACCGACATTCCCATACGTTTGAGTCCATAGAATAGCGCCATTCGCATCTAGCTTAAATAAGCTCATATCGGTGTCTCCCAAGACGATATATCCACCATCTGTTGTTTGTTCAATGGAATACGTGCTAATCCTTCCACCTAAATTCCCATAGGTTTGAGTCCATAACGTATCTCCACTGACATTCGTTTTTAAGATATAGATATATTTGGAAAACACGCCCAATGTGGTTGTTTTAGACCCCGCTAAAATATAGCCTCCATCGGTCGTTTCTTGAACGGACTCTATCTGTTCAGTTGCGTTACCCGTTCCATTTCCATACGTTTTTGTCCAAGTCGTATCGCCATTTGCAGCTAATTTAATTAGATACATATCCGAAGCACCAACGCCATAACTATACGTATATCCCCCAACAATATACCCTCCATCACTTGTCTGTTGAACTGTCTTTGCTTCTTCATTAAAAACACCTCCATAAGCTCGTTCCCACGTTTGTTGTCCAAAACTTGTCGTAAAACTAAGGCAACTACATAGGATAATTGCCCCTATCGCTTTCCACTTATTCTTAATTAATAACATAGCGTGATTTTATTTTTAGGTATTAAATACTTGGCGGATTGATAAATACAGTGTGTAATAAATTACCAGCCTTCAAGTCTTTTCAACTTGTTGATTCAAAGATAAATTTATACTTATCCAAATAGAAAAACATTATTCAGCCTTTATCAGAAATCAATTGTAATTTTTACCTTTATAAAATGTATAAAAGTAAAATCATAGAAATATTTCAAAGTTTCGATAAGGCAGAGAAAGCTGGATTGAGGAGATGGCTGCGTTCTCCGATCCACAACGAGCATCAAGATGTGGTCAAAATCGTAGATTACTTACTTTCTAGGAGGAAAATAACAGCTACTTCTGTCAAAAGAACACGGGTTTATAAGCAGCTTTATCCAGCAGCTAAGTACAACCAATATCGCCTGAATCATGTGCTCTCCTTCACCGTAGAAGCCATGGAGGCTTATATCAGCCATCTAATGTCAAAAAATACGCCTTTGGTTTCCTTTTTTTCTATTTCGGATTATTATAAACACAAGTCCTTGCCCCATTTAGCAGAAAAAGCCTTGCAAAAAGCAAAACAAAACCTAGACAAGGCCCCTTATCAAAATGAGGCCTATTACCACAACTCTTTTTTATTGGAACAAGCCTTCTTTGATTTGAAAGGCACCGAGTTGCGCCAACAACAAACCAATTTGCAAGCTATTTTCAGTGATTTAACAAGCTTTACCATCGTTGCGACACTTCGAAATGCTTGTACGGCTATTTCTCATCGAAGTTTGTATCAAACAGATTATACCATTCCCTTGTTAGAGGCCATTCTACAAGAAGCGCAATCTGCGGTCTATCAAGATAATTTAGTTGTTCAGTGTTATTACAATAGTTACATGGCTTTGTCCGACTCGGATAATGAAGTGCATTTCAAAACCTTAAAAAAACGATTACTTTCGCAAAAGGTCCCCTTGCCGAGTGAAGCCTTAAAATATCTTTGTTTACTGGCCATCAATTACTGTATCAAGCGCTTAAATATGGGCGCAGAAAACTACGTACAAGAGGTGTTTGACATCTATTGTTATGGTTTGGAACATACGATTTGGATGGAACAAGGGCATTTGAGTCACAGTACCTTCAAGAATATTGCGACAGCGGCACTGCGGCTCAAAGCCTATGATTGGACCGAGCAATTTATTCAAAACTATGGTTCTAAATTAAGAAAGAGTCATCGGAAAGATTATACCAATTATGCCAAAGCTAAATTGCACTTTGAGCAAGGGCAATTCTCAAAAGCACAAGAAATTATAGTAGAAACCGATTTAATTGATTTGTTTATCAGTTTAGACATTAAGCTTTTGTTGCTAAAAATCTATTGGAACCTTCATGAGTTCGATTTGTTAGAAGCCCATTTAGATAGTTTTTCGGTTTATTTGAATCGCAAAAAAGTATTGGCGTATCATCGTCAAATTTATGGCAACACGATATCTGTCACTAGAAAAATGATGTATGCGAATTTGGACCTGCGCTCTGAACAAAAAAAATTGCATCAACTGATTTTGCACACCAATCCATTGACGGACCGTCCTTGGCTACTGGCACAGTTGGAAGGAGGAATATGCTATTAGACGATTCGAATTGTCTGACAGCATATTCCTCTTATTTTATAAGGTTCTTTGACAACTTTTGCAGTAATAAGAAAAAGTAAGCTTTGGAATTAAAATTTTTAGATATTAGATCGCTCCGCTCTTAGATTTTAGATATTAGACTAAATATTGATTATCAATAGTTTAGTCTAAGAGCATGAGCAGAGCGAACGAGCAGGCTTGGTGTTTTACACCAACAGGGCTGCTCGATCTAAAATCTAGTATCTAAAATCTAAAAATCAGCTAAGAGCTATCTGTTATTTAAATATTTGGCAAAAAATGTCAAACAACCTTTTATAATTTCCTAAATTTACCAACTTGTTGCTCGCCTGTCGTTTTTAATTGATACATATAAACGCCTTGTGGCAGTCCCTTTAATTTCAATTGATGTTCCCAATTTTGGTCTTGAATAGACAACTGTTCTTGCTGGACAATTCTCCCCGTTATATCTAGAATCGTCAATAAGGCCGCTCCTTGTGGCGCTTGATGATATTCTAAATTCAGCACATGAGATGTTGGATTGGGATAGGCTCTAAACTCAACTACTTTAACCGTATTGGGGCGAATGCCTGTAAAGAGACAAGCCGAGGAATCTTTGTTTTCCATTTGAATATCAAAATTACAATGCTGTCCAGCAAAGCCATCTATCATAATATAATACGTCGTATTGGGTTGTAACAGGCTGGTGATAATAACACTATCTCCGCTCACCAATTTGTCGGCACAATAAATCGGGCTTCCCCAAGTACTTCCATTTTGACAGCTACTGACTTCGTACAAAACAAACTGAACGCCTGAGCCTGCCCCGACGGTACTTTGACAAGAAATATTATCTAATTTAACGGCAATTTGGTTCGCAATACAGAAGGTATCTACCGTCGTAAACGTATACCAAATCGTATTTTCCAGGCGCGTAATGGTATTGCTTCCAGAACATTCTGGCAAAGAAGCCAAGGAAATATTCAAACTAGGATCTGGTCCATCTGGTTGCCCCGTTGCCAACATTGTACTTCCTGCATAGTTCGTATTTTCTTCTAAAATAGCCCTTGCAGTGCTGCAATCGTCTGCTCCATAGCCTTTTCTTGCCTTTCCTGTTTGCATCAAAGCTTCCCAACCTGGAGCTGTTGTTGCGCCATCAGAATAGAACTGAAAGGTCAAGCATCCAGAAGCATTTTCGATTGTTGCCTTGATCGTTCCTAAAACATTCTGATTCAAACTATCTCCTGTATACACTCCAATTAGGCGACTTGTTTCGGTATTATCACCATCAAAAACATACAAATAATCCCAATTGCGCTCTATTTCTACGGCATTATTAAAAACAGCCCAAACCACTTCTCCTACTGGCGTGGTCACATCCGGGCAATAGGTTGTGGTGTAATTTTCATTATTCGTATAATTAGAACTAAGACCTCCTTGGTCTGTAAAAACAGCTGTTCCCGCAGTACCTCCTACTAAAATAGGGGCCACAACATTGGGTTTGTCACTACAATACAACCTTGCTTGAAACCCTTCATTGGTTGTACTCGCATCTGTTTCCATTTTTACCGTCAAACAATGATGACTAGAAACAAAACTTCCTGGCTGCGGTGCTGTTGCGGTGCTTCCCGTATACACGCCTATCAAGTTAGCGGCTGAATTTATTCCATTGTACAAATAAATATAATCGTTTCCAGTAGCCGTGCTACTCAACTTTAGTTGCTCGTCAGCGGTTGGATTTGGGCGAAATGAAATCCGAATCGCTTTGGTTGTATCGTTGTTACAAAACGTCTGTTCCAAGCTTTCATTATTATTATAATCGGCATCCTTACCACCACTATCATATAGCCAATGATACGTATTTCCACAATTCAGCTGCGTTCCTGCACTACTTCCTAAAAGAATCGTATCGGGCAAAATGTTCGATGGCAAATTACAATTATAAATCACCTCCCAACCTGCTGCGGTTGTCGCTCCATCCGAATCAAACCAAAAAGTAACCGCTCCACTATTGGCCGTCACATTACCTGGACTATTCGTTCCAGTGTACACCCCAATCAAAGGTGCTGTCGTATCAAGGCCATCATATAATTTCAAATAATCGTAATTCAATTCTACCTCAAAGCTCCTAAAATCTAAAGACAAGGGATAGGCTCCATTTTGAGGATTCACCGTATAAATGTATTCTTCTTTATTATAATAATCTCGGTCAGGTCCGCCCATATCGTACAACGTATCTATACAAGCTTCTACTCGGCAAGGCGTCAGTTTCTCTTCAATCACATTCCACAATTCATTATAACCATCGTCATAGCCCAATGCCCAAATGCCCATTCCTGCTAGGCCTCTTAACAAAACGACCTCTAGGCGTTGCTCCAAACCGTCTTCGTCCATCGCAAAACATTGACGCCAATCCGTTCCATCGCTAAAACTATAATAAGGCGTTGCACTCGGCGCATGCCATTGGCGATTGTTATAATTACCACTGTTGTTATCTCGAACGGTTTTGTACGTTCTTGCACTTCCAGAACCTGTTGTTGCGGCAGGAATCGTATTGCCTGCAACCGTCCATTCTCTGCCATAATAAGGCAAGCCCAACACCAGTTGACTGGCAGGCAAACCTTTGGACAAATAGTCTGTAATAGAACGAGAAAGGCTGTATTGATAACTGTTGGAAATGTAATGATACAAAGGATCGTTTGGTCCTGCGTTCGTGCTATTGGTCCAATAATAATCGTATCCCATAATGATAAACAAATCTACATGAGGGGCTAAAGTCGCCACGTCAAAAACGTTGTTCCAATCCACAGCATACAAAACCGTACTGACTTGCGACCCAGGAATAGCGCGGTGCATTTGTGTCGCTAGATCAATCATAAAATTCGTAAATTTTGTCTTTTGAGAACTTGGAATGCCTTCAAAATCAATGTTGACACCATTCGCTCCTCGGCTTTGAATCATCGCAATTAGATTGCTAATCAAGGTTTGTTGTGCCGTAGGATTTGAAAAGAACGTTGCATGACCAGAAAACATCGTCACACATAAATTCACTCGAACCCCATTCGCTTTGGCGACGTCGATAACATTGGCGGTTGCCCAATTGTGTGTCGAAAGCGCATTTCCTGTCGCCACATCTACTTCGTAAGAAAAATAAGAAAGGTCAGAAAGCAAATTCCAGTCGTAATTAGTATACGCACTGCCCACCCAGTAAGGATGCCAGCCAAAGACGATCTTGTCCAAAGTACAATTCGACCGTTGTTGCCCTTTTGTAGGCATAGAAGTATAGCCGTTTAGTTTGTCCAATTGAGCATTGGTCATCGGTCCTAAGCTATTGTAATAATTAAGTTGTTCTTCGTGTACCGACGGTAAAGAAGGTATTTGAGCCCTTAAATTGGCTCCTATAAATAGGAAAAGAAGTAGAACGTGCTGCGCCTTCATAGTAGATTGATTTTGTTGGTATTAATACCTTGAAACCAACATAGTCCAATGTATTACACCTAATTAAGTGAACCAATGTACTAAATCTAACGCATTTTAGATGGACTTATTCTGTCTTTTCAACTATTTAGAAGTCATTCGTAATCGCCCAAGCCCAAACTTTTGAAGTCCTCCCAAAATTTAGGGTATGATTTACAAACCACCTTTTTATCTTCCATCGTCACTTCATCCAAAATTAAAGCCAAGGGAGCAAAAGCCATTGCCATCCGATGATCCTTGTAAGTACTTACTTCAATCGCTTGCTTTTTATTCGTAATGCCTTTTTTTATCCAGAGCGAACTTTCGGTCGCTTCTACCACACAACCCAACTTTTCCAACTCTATTTTCACCGCATTAATTCGATCGGTTTCTTTGATCGTCAATGTTTCTAGTCCAGTCAACAGAGCATTGACATTCAGCGCAGCACAGATTACAGCTAGTGTTTGTGCCAAATCTGGGCAATCCGAACAGTCGTATTTAAATTCTTTGATTTGACAAGGCACCTTTTCTAATAAAATTCCTTTTGCATTAAATGTTGTTTTTACCCCAAAATCTTTCATGATATCGACCAATACGGCATCGCCTTGTACCGACTCTTTTTGCAATCCATTTAACTGAATTTTGGACTGCTCTGCAATCGCTGCCAAGCTGTAATAATAAGAAGCCGCAGACCAATCTGCCTCCACGGCAAAGGGTTTGGCTTGATATGCTTGAGGCGGCACTTTGATCATATCGTTGTGCCACAAGGCTAAAATACCAAACTCCTCCATCAAATTTAAAGTCATTTGAATATACGGTCTAGAGGTAATTTTACCTTCCAAAATCAATTCCATTCCATTTGGCAAAACGGGCGCAATTAACAATAAAGCAGAAATAAATTGACTGCTCACATGCGCCCCAATGGTAATCCGTTGCCCCCATTCACTTGCTTGATGTTCTTTCATTTGCAAAGGCGGATAGCCCTCTTTTCCAACATAACTAATCTTAGCGCCCAACTCATTCAACGCATCTGCCAAAACACCAATTGGGCGTTCACACATACGTTTGGTTCCCATCAAGACTTGATTGTTTCCCTTCCAAGCCAAATAAGCAGTCATAAACCGATAAACGGTTCCTGCTTCTCCCGCATCCAAAATTGGTTCTTGTCGTTTATCCAAAAGACTTTCCAAAGTAACGGTATCTTTAGCATTCGACAAGCCACTGATTGGAAAGGCCTCTCCCAAGATTGCTTGTATCATCAAAATTCTATTACTAATACTCTTAGAGCCATTTAGTGTAATTTCGCCTTGAATTCTTGTTTTTTTAGGGGCCATTAATGTTCGATTAAAAAATTATTAGAAAGCATCTCGCAAACAAATCGTCTGTCTGATTTTTTATATACCACTTGCGTTTAACACAGGTTAAAGCATTTATCCAAGTAAATTGGGTCTTTATAATAAGCAAGCTTTTTTACAAAATCTGCTATAATAAAAGGCAACACTTATCTTACACGGTACTTCACTAGCCTTATAAAATAAGTTGAAGCAAAGTGATCCTTCTAAAGAAAGAAGGAATACTTTTAGACTCCATAAACGCTACTTCTAAATATACGAACATTGTTTTTTACGAAATGTTTAGTCGGCTCCGCAATCTGTTCTTTTTATTGGATAGAATAGAGCATCGTTCTGGCTAAGAAAAAGAGGGCGATTATTTAAGCGGCTTACTTAAGTCATTACTGAGCAGCGCAGCTAAGTATTATGAAATTTTTCAGACAAAAAAAACTTGCAAATCTACGAGAGGTTTGCAAGTTTTATATAGGAGTTCATATCTTAACTTTCCCTACCGTACTAAAAGAAATTGATCCTTTAAATATTCGATTTTTGGGGGCTTGGTCTTAATGCTTAAACAAAATGCGAGTATTCGGCAACCAAGCTTTAATCTT
>CACVAQ010000536.1 GCA_902727865.1 uncultured Aureispira sp.
GTGGTCGTGGTCGTGGTCGGGCGTGTAGCCTGCGCCAAACCTTTGCGCCTAGCGCAAGCTTGCTCGTTCGCTACACTCATACTTCTCCTCTTTAGCAAAATTTGAAACAAAAACCTCGTTTCAAATTTTGTTCCTCTTATTTTTTGACCGTTCCTAAGCAGAAATATAAACGGCTTTCATCACAACATTTCAAACTAAAAAAGCATCATTAACCTTTATTTCATTCGATACAACTTCATAAACAAGGTCTTGGTACTATCTACGGCTATATTGAGTTGAAGTGTATCTTGAGCCAAAATCATTTTTGCGTTGGTAACACCTACTATTTTCCTGCTTTTAAACAATAAGTCATCCTTATTAACTTCGTAAGTACCTTGGTCTTCATGACGGGGATTTCCAAAACTAATATAATTGCCATTTGCTTGAAACTCCAAGCCATTCTCATTGGTTGGGTCTGAACTTTTGCTAATGTCTTTGGTATTAAATTTTGTATCATAAATTTTCCATTTACCAATTAAAGCTTCTGGTATATTGGGTTTGTTGTTACAACTCAAACAACAAAGGACCAGTAGGAACAGTATACATTTCATTCTGCTAAAGTAGTTTTAAATAAGTAAATAAGAGATCAAAATAAGCGTCTATTAGACGATTCCGCAAACACTCGGTTTACGACCTTTCGAAGTTCCTTAAAGTAAGGAACAAAAAATCCTAATCCCTTAATAATAAAGTCGCTTGCATTCGAAGAAACTCAGCTGGAAAACGGGCCTCAATCCTTAGTTTTTCTTTACTAAAAGGATGAAAAAGCACTAATTTTTTAGCGTGTAATAACATAGTTGTCATATTCCACCGTTCCTTAAACAAGCGATTTTGTTTACTACAACCATGTGGTCTATCCCCAATAATCGGATGTCTTAAGTGATTGCAATGTTTTCGAATTTGGTGCATTCGCCCTGTTTCTGGAAACGCTTTAATGAGCGAATACCGAGAAGTTGAATATTTGCCTAAAGGCAGGTCTATTTCGGTTGTTTTTAAGCGTTCAAATCTAGTAATCGCCTCCTGTACTTTTCCTCGATCGTTTGTTAAGGCATAATCTACCTTTATTTCCTCAGGGAAATAACCTCGCACAATCGCATGATACTCTTTTACGGTTTGCTTCTTCTGCATCTCTTCTTGTAACAAACGAGTGGTTTCTTTATCCAAAGCAAAGACCAAAACACCCGACGTTTTTCGATCCAAACGATGCACGGGATAAACAAATTGCCCAATTTGATCTCTCAGTAATTGCACCGCAAATTCATCGGCATCATTGGCCATAGAACTCCGATGCACCAGCAAACCATTCGGCTTATTAATCACCACCAGATGCGCATCTTGATATAATATTTCTAAAGGTTTAGGCATGTTAAAATTTACGTTCAGGTATTTTAAAAAGCCTGCTGCCAGCCCTCTTGTAAAGGGATTTGACAACAGGCTATACACATAATTATTTCGGTTCTTTGACAATTTTTGCCAAATATTTAAATAACAGATAGCTCTTAGCTGATTTTTAGATTTTAGATACTAGATTTTAGATCGCTGCGCTATTAGACTAAGTTGCTGATAATCAACTTTTAGTCTAACATCTAAAATCTAAGAGCGAAGCGATCTAATGTCTAAAAATTTTAATTCCAAAGCTTACTTTTTCTTATTAATGCAAAAATTGTCAAAGAACCATTATTTCTTAACCACCTTATACGTTCCTACCGTATTGTCTGCATATATTTTTAGTAAATAAACACCCGCAGCATCGTTTAATTTCAAATCAAGCGTCTGTCTATTTTTAAGCGTTTTTGAATGTACTAATCTCCCTGCAACATCCGTAATTTCTATTTTAACCGATTGGTATTGTTCTCCTAAGTCTACTCTAAATTCGCCTGTCGTAGGATTTGGATAAATTTGTACCGAACTCGTAAGGGTAGAATTTACCCCCAAACCCATTGGTTCTACAATAAGGGTATAATCTTCTACTTCTCCATCTACACCAGATATACAAGCCGTTGGAGACGCATTATACAAACACGCAACACGCATTCTTGTTTGACCTACCATCGCATTGGCAGGAACAGAAATCATCAAAGGAGATAAATTAGTGGGGCCATCTCCTGTATTTTGAGCAAAGCCTAGATCATATTCTTCTCCTGCATCCTCAAAATCAAAATCTTGATTCCAATCAATCCAAACCTTAGAATATATGGAGTAATTTCCATCTGTATTTAAGTTATTACTCAAATTATAATTATTAGAAACCACAACAGTAGCCGAATCCGTCAACGTATAATCTGTATAAGCTTGTGTTTTGCCAGAAGCACGGTTGATGCCAGCAAATTCGACCAAGGTAATTGCAGTACCATAAGACAAGTTTCCTGTAGCATAGCAATATTCCGCAGCACGAACCGTATACATAAACTTATACGTTTCTGTGGTGTCGCTGTTTGCCCCAACGGCATATACTTTAAAATAGAGTTTAGTTCCAGCAGGATGACTAGGCAAAGGAGTCACTGTTTTCCAAGTACTATCTATCGTATTTGTCATTGCGATTGTGCTATCAAACGTAGGGCTGTTGGTCGACCATTTAACATAAACACTCGTTAAATTATTTCCATAAGAAAGCACCGAAGTAACCTCTTGTGGCGTTCCAACTTTAGGCATCTCCAAGGTGGGTGGATTTGTAATTGAAGTAGATAAGATCGCTGGAAAATCATTGCGTCCAACCAAACTATACTCCCACAAACCTCTTCCCCAAGTAGCAGCCCTTAAGGTATTTGCTCCAAATTGAATTTCTAAATCACGAACCGTTGTATTTGGTAGATTAGGATTGTATAATACCCACGTATTCGACTGCATGGGTTTGTAATAAACGCCTATTTCTGCCCCAACATAAATATTAGACGCATCGGTATGGTCAATCACAACCGTACGAATTGGCATATTGCCCAAATTGTACGTAATATTGGACCATGTTTGTCCCATATCGGTTGAGATATAAATTTTCTGGTTGTCTGTTTGATAACGATTATAGGTTACAACAATCGTACGATCATCCTTTGGATCAAAAGCCACATCTGTAATCGAGTGCCCTGGCAGTCCTGCTGCAATACTAGAGAACGTTTGTCCGCCATCTTGTGACAATTCGATCGCATCGTTTCGAACGACAATAATGTTGTCTGAATTGTTTTCTGCGACTGCTCCAACCTTTATATTCCCCGTAAAACTAGGAGTGCCCAAGGTGTCCCAATCTTCTCCAAATTCATCCGAAACATACAAAGTATCGGTGCAATGGTACACCTTCATTTGCAAATTCGGGTCAAACATCAAGGGAGCTTGCCAATCGCCACTTCCACCTTCTGGCGAACCAATCCCATGTCGAGATTGCCCCCCATCTTGGGTCCGTTGACGGGTTCCATATTGCCAACTTCCAATCATCCATTGATCATTCAAAGGCTGTACGATTGCTTCCATTCCATCGCCCCCATTCCACTCAACCCAACCTGCATCGGTCAGAATACTCGTTCCATTATCTTGAGAACCTGCCATCTGAACTTTTGAATTCGACTGGCTAATTCCAACCGCATAAAACTCACGGATACCCGTTCCATCATTTAGGCGATACCAAGACAAAGCATTATCTGGGCTTTTACAAAAATAACCATCGGTACCCGCATAAAAAACACCATTGACACACTCTGCTGTTCTTAAATCAGCATGCACATAGGTTGTATCGGGGGCGCTGTTCGCCCAGTCCGTCACTTGCGTAAACGTATAACCTCCATCCGAACTTGCATAGGTGTCTAAATAACCGTAATACAAGTGTAAAGAATCCACATCAGATACGGCAAAACCATCACAACTAGAGGATGGGTTGGTCAGAAAGGCAAAATTTTGCCCCGCATCATCCGAACGCCAAACCCCATTATTAGAAGCAAAATAAACACAATTTGGACAAGCTGGCGTGACCGCTATAATTCCTCCTGCATCATTATTTCCTACAATTGTAGCCGAAGGACTAAACGTTAAACCAAAATCGGTCGACCGTAAAACTAGGGATTGATTGGCTCCCCAATAATAGGTATCGTATAAATAAATGATATTGGGGCTCGTTGGATGAAATTCAATATCCGTAATATCGGTATTGGAAATCAATTGTGTCCAAGTTTGTAGATTATCCGTAGAGCGATACAAGCCTTTGGAGGTTCCAATAAACACTAAATTTGAAATCGTTGGATGATACGCTATTTTATAAATTTGATCGTTATCGCCCAATCCGCCCCAATTCGTATTCGCTGGATTAAAGCTTGTTACCGTCCAAGTTGCTCCCGCATCTCCCGACTGGTAAATACCATGTGAAGAACCGTTGGAGGCATTTCGAACGTTGATTAAAACAGAATCGGCATTCGTTGGAGAAGCATCCATCGTATTTACCCCTGACGCAATCAAAAAGTCAGACGTATTTTGCCACGTTCCGCCACCATCTGCGGTCCGCCAAAAACCACCACTTCGAGACCCCATGTACATTTGTTGTGCATTATTCGGGTTGACATAAAAGCATTCTACTCGCCCAATTCCTGGCGAATAATGCGACGTTATATTGTTTGCATCATAAGGCCCTAAATCATTCCACCCTGTTGGGTATAAACTTTCGGGTTGTGGGTTATGCTTTAAAAAATCGCTGTAGGCATTTTTTAAGAAAAAAGGATCAACACCTTTGCGATCTCCTGAGGGATAATACCGATCCTCGTTCCATGCGCGCCATCGTTGATACGCCTTCCAACCAGAGCCTTTTCCTTTATCATTTGTCTCATAAAACCTATCGGCTTCTTTACAAACATCATAAAAATTGATGTTCATGTCGTTCATCAACTCTTTGTAGGTTTGAGCTTGCAAACCAATACTAAAAAAGAGTATAATTCCTACTAATAATTTATAATTCATAAGATTGTATTTGGTGTCGTGTATTTTGGTAGTATTCTCCTAAGACTTACAAGGTATTCGTTTTTTTACAAATCTGCAATATTAAAAAAAACTAGTTTGTACTATTCTTGACCGACTTTGCTGTTTAGTAAGTTTTATTCGTACCGTTCTACACAAGAAAAGCCTAGCCCGTATTTATCAAAATACAAGATAGGCTTTTTTTTAAACGACTAATTTTGTCCATCTACTTACTTAGGCACAAAATTATTCTTTCCACCAATAATAATTTCACTCGTTCCAAACAAGGTAATTTGACTTTTTATAAAATCTGCTTCTGTAGCCTTGTAAATGTTTTCTACGTATTTCTGAGGGTTTCTATCTATGTATGGAAACCAGGTACTATGAATTTGAATCATCACTTTGTGCCCTTCTTTGAAGGTATGTAGAATATCTTGCAATGGAAATTCAACTCGATCCAACTTGTGAGGAACAAAAGGTTCTGGCTCAGAAAAACTATTTCTAAAACGGCCTCTAAAAACCTCACTACGTACCAATTGTTGATACCCTCCCATTGACACGTTTGGAGGCGTTGCTTTTGTTGGAGGTTCATTTTCGGGATAAACGTCAATTACTTTTACAATAAAATCCGCATCAGAAGCAGAAATAGCGACATCTAACTTCGCTAAAATTTCTCCTGCCAAGGTAAAATCTTCCGCTAAGACTTCCGTTTCAAAAGTCAAGACATCTTTTCGTTTGGAAGCATGGCGTTGGTCATCGGTCATAAATTTACGTGGTGTAAATCCGACAGGAACAACTTCGGAACGATAAGGAACAGGATTATCAGGATCTGAGATGTATGGAAAAATAGCTTTTTCATCCACCGCTTCATCTATTACTAGCTTCCGATTAGGGGCAAAACGCAAGGCAATTGGCTGTTTCACTTCTGGCGGCCAAACGTCAAATTTTTTCCACGCTTTGATCCCTGTGTCAAATAAATAGGCTTCAGGAAGTTTCGTAGCGCCCTTGCCTTTTAAATGAAACTCAAAGAAAGGCAACTCCATTTCCTTTTGATAAAAAGTCGATATTTTTTCGCCAAAATAAATGTGGTTGACCGATTGCGATCCTCGTTCTTTGGACCAATCGCCATGCGACCAAGGCCCCATGACCAACGTGCTTTTATTTTGAGGATTATTTTTCTCTATATTTTTATAAATATTTAGAGGACCATACAAATCTTCGGCATCAAACCACCCCCCAACAGTCATTACAGCGTGTTCAACTTCTTTCAAATGGGGTAAAATACTCCGTTTTTGCCAAAATTCATCGTAATTAGGATGATCTACCATTTGTTGCCAAAAGAAATTGCCTTCGTACACTTCACTCACTTTGCTCAATGGTCCCAATGCTTTGTGATATTTATAGGCATCGTTCTCATCCAAACCTAATGCACGCAGTTTCTCCCAACCTTCTTCGTACCAACTGGTTCTTACTTGTCCTTCTTTTTGAATTCCAAAGACTGGAAATGCTTTTAAATAGCTTTGTAGGCAAGCCCCCATATGATGAAAATCATCAAAAAAGAAATCGCTAATTGGAGCTTGTGGAGAAGAGGCTTTCAAAGCTGGATGGGCTTCAGGAAGTGCTGCCGCTGTATAAAACCCAGGGTAAGAAATTCCCCACTGCCCGACATTACCATTATTATTTTTAATCTTTTTGAGCAACCAATCTATTGTATCATAGGTATCAGAACTCTCGTCAATCGCTTTGGTGTTCTTCACATCGTTTCCAGTAATGTGCGGTCGCATATTATCAAACGTACCTTCTGACATATAACGGCCACGCACATCTTGATACACAAAAATATACCCTTCTTGCATCAAGTAAGGCGATGGTCCCAAAGAACGACGATAGGTATTTTCTCCATAAGGGCGAATGCTATAACAGGTTCTTTGCATCAAAAAAGGATACTTTTTTGATTGGTCTTTGGGGCTGTATACAATGGTGTATAATTTAACGCCATCTCGCATTGGAATCTGATAAATAGCTTTGTCATAATTTTTCTCAACATAGTCTCTTTCCAATGAAACTTGTCCCATTAGCAAAGTACTAAACAATAATAGTTGAATAAATAGTACGATTCTCATTCTTATCTATTGGTTATTTGTTTAAAAAAATAAGTAAGTATAGCTTGAACTTCCTTATGAACATACAAAGATAACTCCAATTATATAGTATCGTTTTTGATAGAATAAGTAGATGGGCAAAAATAATTAACCTTAAAATTCGGGCACCTGTTCCAAACATGTTTTCGCCCAAATTTAATCTTACCGACACTTATTTTAATTGCAACAATCCCGTATTCACCAGCACAGCATCTCCTCTTAATTGGAAGCTATAAATTCCTGCGGGAAGGTCCCCACGATTAAACTCTAGCACATGATTGCTTGAAGTTGTTTGTGTAGAAACAAGCTGTCCAGTCATCCCAAAAACCGTCAACTCTAAGGTTTCATAGACAGCATTCCTTACTTCAAACGTCGTCGTTTGGGCAACAGGATTTGGGTAAATACGAACCGCTACAGGCTTTGTTTCGACGCTATGCACATTCGTTGTATTCGCAGCTCTTATTTCATAAGAAAAGCTTTGTTGCAAATAGTTATTTTCTTCAATTATAATTGAAAAAAGGCTTGGGCTTGGATTTGGAATCTGAATACTCAACTCTAAGTCATTCAAATTTCCATTTGGATTAGTTGACGTCACTTGAGCATTTGGAAACACCGTCTCCAAGGTAGAATAAGCCGCATTGTACGTAAGCACATCCCCCATGTCTTGGTCGTTAAACAACATTGAAAAACTAAAAGGTTGTGCCGCTGAAGTGTACTCCATTGTGTACGCATCAACGATAGAACCATTTGATAGGTTGTTCACGATGGGAGGAGCCAACATTTGTCCTCCACCTAAATTAATCGGTAGAATCTGTAAAGAACGTCTATGTGTTGCAATCTTTTGCCCATTTCTCCACTCTTCTACCAGCACATCAAAAACAACAATTTGAGGCGCTGTTGACAACACACAGTTCAGCTGTCCAGTCGTCGCAGAAAACGACACCGCAGTTCCAGGCAAAATTTCTAAGGGTTGTGCGGTACTCAAACCTGCCACAAACGGAATGGGTGCTGATGGATCATCTAAGGGCGCTGCCAAACTAAATACTAATTGATCTCCATCGGGATCAAAGCCACCTAAGGCTACCGAAAAATTAGCCCCCATACTTCCATAAAAAATCGGATCAATAAAATAGATTGGAGCGTTGTTCACAACCCCACTATTAAAGGTAGACTCGACTAATAGTCCTGCACTACTAGGGTTCACTAAATTCGTCACCGCAGCATTTCTGCAACAAGACCCATAGCTAAAGTGCCAATCGGTGCAGGACGCAGGAAAGGTAACCGTATCGCTGTAAATATACTCCTCGTATCCTTGTATCACTCCACCTAAACAGGTCGTTTGAGCGACTGGAATTGACGTAACAACCGTTGGTCCCGAAGTTAATGGAAACGTAAGGTTGTTGTTTATAGCACAATTCAGGCTTTCCATCTGGACCGAGACCGTACTGGGTACATTAATGCCATTACAATCCCTGTAGAGGGCTAAACTAATAATGTAATCATTGCCACTTACGTGCTCAAAATGAAATTCTGCTCCCGAAAGATGAGAAGCGTTTATGGCAGAAGAAGCCAACAAAATAAAGGCTGCTACTAGTGTAAAAATTCGATCGTTCATCATAAGAGTGTTTTTTTTGTGAAAATTTTGTCCTTGTGTTATGTCTAATAACCTAGCTACCAGCTAAGTATCAATCAATATAAGCACAAAATTAAACTAAACCTAAAACAACTAAACGCACTTATAGAACAATTAAAATCCCTAAAGCAATGAATTTCAAATTATTACCAATAAAAACATAGATAGATTATTGACAATAAGCCGCTTTCAACGCTTCCAATTCCTTTTTGATACGAAGCCCATACTCCACCTTTTCAGCAGCGGCCAAAGCTTCACAACTAGCTCCTTTATCGCCCATATTGGCATAACAAATCGCCATATTTCGATAAGCATAAGCATTGTTATTATCTAATTTTAATGATTTTTGAACCGCTTCTAAAGCCATAGAATACTTCCCTTCTTGTATCATTACATAGCCTTTATTATTATAAGCATATGCATACAAGGAATCTTTAGCAATCACTTGATCAAAGTAATTTAAGGCATTTGAATAGTCTTTTAACTCCAAGTAAATAAAGCCCATATTGTTGAGCATATCTATATTGTTTGGAAATACACTTAGGGCTTTTTCTCCATAATAAACCGATTTTTCGGCATTTCCTTTAGAGCTGTACAAGCTAGAAATCATAGGATAAGCTTCTACATAATTAGAATCAATTGTTAGTATTTGTTGGTAATAATCAATTGCTCGATCAATCAGTCCTTCGCTCTCTGATATGGTTGCTAAATTATCTAAAGCCTTTATGTTTTTTCCATCCAACTCCAAAACACTGTTCGCATGTGCCATGGCCAATTGCTTCTCGCCCACTGCTTGATAGCTATTACTTAAGGCCATTTGAGTTGCTACATTATCCCCTTCTAAGGCAATTGATTTTGTCAAATAAGGAATCGCATCACTCGGCTGCCCCATTTGTTCATACAACAAACCTATTTCTGTATTGGCTATTAATTCCTCTGGATTTGCAGCCAAAACTTGTTGCAATTCTGCCAATGCCAAGGTTTCTTTATTTTGCAATTGATAAATGACAAACAAGTTGTATCGAGTTTGAATATTGCTTGAATCTAAACCTAATACTTCTTTGTTTAATTCAATCGCTTTGTCGTACTCTTCCGCCTCATAAGCCTCTAGGGCCTCAGCGCTTTTTACTTCGACAGGATCTTGACAACTACTAAAAAAGAATAAGAACGGGACTAAAAGTTGGAAAGCGGTTTTCATGTTGTATAATTTCTATTGGTTGGATAAAGTATGTATAATAATCGTTACACAAAGGTAAACGATAAATTAGAGATTTACGCAAGTCGCTGGACAAAATGAGCCCTAAAATTAAATTTTATTTTGACGCAAAAACAACCAAGTCGCAAATTCCATTTTAAATAGAAATTGCGACTTGAATAAAACAAATCTCTTACCTTATTTTAATTCAGATATTTACCAACAATTGGGATTCTACGTCCCATGCCAAAGGCCTTGGAAGACACTCTAAGAATGGGCGCTACTTGTGCTCGTTTGAACTCATTCCGATTGACCATTTTTAAGATGCGATGCACTAGTTTTTCGTCATAGCCCATTGCGATCAATTCTTTAGGACCTTGTCTTTTTTCAATGTATTGATACAAAACACCATCCAAAATATCGTAATCAGGAAGGCTATCCGAGTCAAATTGATCTGGACGTAATTCCGCAGAAGGTGGTTTGGTAATAATATTTTCAGGAATCACTTCGCCCTCTTTATTCATGTATCTAGACAATTCAAATACTTCTGTTTTATACAAATCTGCAATCACAGAAAGTCCGCCCGCCATGTCTCCATAAAGGGTTCCATAGCCCACTGCGGCTTCGCTTTTGTTCGACGTATTGAGCAAGATATGACCAAATTTATTAGACATTGCCATCAATAACATTCCTCGAATACGAGCTTGAATATTCTCTTCGGCTACATTAAAACTCGTTCCTGCAAAATGCGGTTGCAACAAACTTTCATACGATTTATAAACGTCCTCAATTTGAATCAAATCGTATTGCACATTGAGGTTTTCGGCTAGTTCACGAGCATCATTAATCGAATGATCCGAAGAGAACTGTGAAGGCATTAATAATACCCGAACATTTTCCGCTCCCAAGGCGCGTTGCGCCAAGACCGCAACAACCGCAGAATCAATTCCTCCAGAGAGTCCCAAAATTGCTTTTTTTAAGCCCAATTTACCAAAGTAATCTCGTACCCCAGTCACCAACGCATCGTGAATCAAGGTCATTTTTTCTTTAGGCTGTACATGCTTAACGCCTCCTTTTTGTACGCTTTCTAAAGCATAGGTCCGAATGCACTCTTCAAAGTAAGGCAACTCATCGTGTACCGTTCCATCAGGGGACATCACCAAGGAACCGCCATCAAAAATAATTTCGGTTTGCGCTCCAACATGATTCACATAAAACATAGGTTTTCCATAACGTTCTACATTTGCTTTTAGAACATGAATTCGGTTTTCAGCATGGGTAAAACTAAAAGGAGAAGCCGACAAGTTCAAGACAAAATCAGGATTTTGTGGCATCAATTCATCCAAGGGACAAATTTTGTACAAAGGGTTTTCATTCCCTACATTCCAAATGTCTTCACAAACCGTCAAGGCAATTTTACTGCCTTTGTAGTCTACGACTTTAAATTCACTAGCAGGCTCAAAGTAACGATACTCATCAAAAATATCGTAGGTCGGCAACAAGGTTTTGTGTACTACTTGTTGGATTGTACCTTCTGCTAAAAAGTAAGCAGAGTTGTACAAATCCTTGCCCTCAACGACAGGATTTCGGCAAGGCGCTCCCACCACAATCGCAATGTCGGTTGCGGCTTTTGCCAAGCTATTGACCACCGCTTCACTGCGCTGAATAAAATCATCAAATTCCAAAAAATCTTGTGGCGGATAACCTGTCACTGCCAGCTCTCCAAAAACAACGATGTCCGCCCCTTGTTCTTTGGCAGTAGTGGTGGCGTTTAGCATTTTTTGAAGGTTGCCTTCAAAATTTCCAATGTGGTAATTTAACTGTGCTATTGCTATTTTCATCCTCTTCTTGTTTTTAAAAACCATAGGACAATCTCCTATGCTTCTTTAATTTTATTATAGAGTTTTTTTATTCTGTTTTGATCTTGCTACAATATGATTACTTCATGGATTTTTTAGTTTTTTAATAAAAACCTGTGTACAGGACAAAAGTTTTTTATCTAATAAAATATCGAATCTACTTAGCATTTTATTAGATTTTAG
>CACVAQ010000537.1 GCA_902727865.1 uncultured Aureispira sp.
AGACCAGCAGGAAATCCAGAAAAATTCCTACCTGCCAATGCAGGGATTGGAACACATGCTTTAACCTATATCATCCAGAACGGAACTTGTATCAACTCGGTAGAAGATAGTATTACCGTGGTGCCCGCACCAACGCCTATCTCAATGCCCGATACAATTTGTCGCAATTATGGAACGACGCCTTTTGCTAGAGAGATTGCAGTGTTCCCTTATGGTCCACCAACAGCATCTTATCCACCCAATACAGCTGTCGCTTCTTTTGAAGACGAACTAAATATTATTAGTATAAGAGGTGAAGGAGTGGATTCCGTGAACCTTACGCTAGGAAATGAAAGTTATATGTATGATCCTACAAAGGTGCTATCAGGAAATCATGATACTCTAATCATACAATATGGATTTTATAGACATGAAGAAGTTGATTCTTCAGGAACTGTAATCCCCTTTGATACCCTAGAATATGTAGTAGCGCAGATTATCAAACCTATTTATATTGAAGATACAACCGATGTAAATATTATAGATACGATTGTTTCTCCTTTTTATTGTCAAGAGAACACCTTGCATTTATTAGCTGGAAATCCATCTAGTAATGCATTTGGAGGTGGACTGTTTATGTTATATGGAGGAACCAATCAATATCAGTTTGGAGACACTTTAGCGAACAGTGTTATTAATCCTTACGATGTTAATAATTTAGAGAATGCAACGACTACCTATGATTTGGTTTATGTTTTGAATGGTGCTGCTTGTAACAATTCAGATACCATGAGTGTGACCATAGGCAGAGGATTAAATCCTGCTTTTGCGACTGCAAATGGCTTAGATGAATTCTGTGATACCGATCCGAATGTAATGATTACACATAATGTGTTGCCACCAGATACAGCTATTTGGACGATTGGTGGTGTACCACAACCTTCTTACGTATTTGGACCAGATCCTTTAGATCCAGGTATACATGTAGTAGGTTTACAACAGTTGTTCACTTACACACAAGGAATAGACACCTTTGTTTGTTCTGCTACAGCTCTGGATACGTTTACCATTCATGCATTGCCAGCACTGACTGTGCTACCACCTTTGGAAAACCAGTATTGTGCAAATGATACGATTGTAGATCTTATCGTAGGGCCATTACCAGGTTGTCCTAGCTATGCAACTTCAGGACATGTATTGTTGGATGAACAATTCGATGCGGGTATTCCGCCAAGTTGGCTCACAACGTATAATTTTGGAGGGAAAAACTGGGCAGGAGCAACGTCCTTACCACAAGGTGGTACTGGAGGAGCAGCCTTTATTGATACCAGTCAAGTGCTGAATGATTCTTGGTTGGTCACCCAAACAGTCGACCTTGTCGCAGGACATAGATACAGATTGACTTATATGGTCCGTGCTGGAGAATTAGACTCAACCTGTTCTGGGTTCTGTGATGCTTCCTTACTGGTGGCTATCGGAGCAACGTCTAATCCTGCATCGATGGGAACTCAATTAGATTTCCAAGCGGCGATTAATAATGATCAAACTTATGTTCGTTATGTGGTAGACCATTATCACGATACATTAGCTGGTTTTATAACAGGTTCTTATAATATAGGTTTCCGTAGTACAACACCGGCCTTTGGTCGCTCTTTGAGATTAGATAACGTTCGAATGAGAGATATGACGCTCAACGATTGTTTTCTAGCAGGAATTGGCTATATGGATGGACCGGGGGTACATCATGTAGAAGATTCTTTATATCAATTTAATCCATTGGCAGTTCCTGCTGGGGATGTAGACGTGAAGTATATTTATACCGATATTAGAGGCTGCCAAGATAGTTTGGTTTTCCCTATTACGGTAGATACGGCACCAATTGTTAGCTTTACTGATTTGCCACTTACTTATTGTGAAAATGAACCTACTTTATTACTAACAGGTACTCCATTAGGAGGTGCATTTACAAGTACCATTGGAAATAATTTAGTTCCAGTAGGTTTGGCAGTTTTAGATACGGCTAATTTTCCTGTAAATTATCAAACGAATAGCACTGGTACGGATATCGTATCTTATCGTTTTGAAGATAATAATGGATGTTTTGAAATCATGCACGATACAATAGATATTGTACCTTTATTAGATAGTATGTTTATCTCTAGTAGTCTGGATCCGTTTGGAAATGGACATTGTGTGAATGCTGATTCAACGATATTAGATGTAAGCCTGTTTTCAGGAACAGCCATTACCAATGGTGTTTTCTATGGCTCAGGTGTTCGTAATGGAGCAGCAGGAGCAGGTGCCGCTTTATTCTATCCAGATTCTGCGGTAATAGACATGGGGCATATTGGAGAGGTGACAATAGATTATATTTATACAACAACAACAGGTTGTGCCGACACCACTATCTTTAAAACCAAAGTCCATGCTTTACCAGATTTGAGCTTTATGAATTTGCCTGATAGCCTTTGTTTGAATAGAGATTCATTCCAGGTAGTAGCAATCAACCAAGTTGTTACAGGTCTTATGGGGCAAATTACGTATCAAGATACTTTAATTAACAATTCTGGACAATTTATAGCCAGAGACACAAATGGTGTACAATTATCGAACTTCATACAGTTGTTTGATACCTTGTACCCTTACCTAGCGGATGGGTATAGTCAAGTGAATGTTACCTATACTTATACCGCAGTTGATACTTTTGGATTCTGTTCGAGTACAATTAGTGATAGTGTACGAATCGATTCTGTACCAGAAGTGTACTTCCAAGATTTGAATCCTTATTATTGTGAAAACGAACCAACAAGCCTATTCTTGGCATTCCCAGCCTTTAGTGTTGGGTCAGGATATTTGTTGATTGATTCGACACAAATTGATAGTAGTTTCTTCTGGATTGATCCAGCAGTGATGGTTGGCCCAGGGTTGACAACCGCAGTTTATCCCACTTATTACACCTTTACGGATACTCGTGGATGTAGCGGAGAAGTGTATGACACGTTTGAAGTTAGACCTTATCCAAGAATTACCTTTGACCCAATGGCTCAGGATACCTTCTGTCGCCAAGTCGGTTTGTACGATATGAGGCAGTTGTTGATTGCACCAATCGGAGGTTATTTTACAGATAATTTAGCCTTGACAAGTGTTCAAGATAGTTTCTATCTGAACTTAAATTCAGTGGCTGGACCTCGACTAGTAACCTATCATTATACAGATCCAGTAACACAATGCCAAAATGATTCTGCGATATGGTTGTATTTATTTAATTCACCAGATATAGACTTTACGATTTACGGAGGTTGTGCACAAATGGACATCACCTTTGATGGAATTGCTAATAATTTAGAGACTGGAATAGATTCAATTACTCGTATTTGGTGGGATTTTGAAGGCAATGGCATTCTAACAAATTCACATTTGGATACTTCTGCAATCACAATACCTGATACAACATATCAGTATGCAACGAATGGGACGTACAATGTAACCTTGAATGTTGAAAATCAAGGAAGTTGTCCTGCTACTATTACGAAATCGTTAATTGTGTCTCCATACTATAATTTATCGGCAAACTATTTTGAAGACTTTAATAGTGGCGCTGGAGATTGGTACGATGACCAACCAATTAGTGTTACACCTAATAATGTTTGGACACACGAGAATAGTCTGACGAGTAACTTCATTAGTAATTCAGATGGATTCTGGGTTACCATGGCAGCAGAGCCATTGTATGAGGTGAGTCAATCTGCTTGGGTATATAGTCCATGTTTTGACTTTACCAATTCTCAACGTCCAATGATTGCGTTGGATTTGTGGAGAGATGTACTACCTGGAATTGATGGAGCAGTGTTCGAGTTTTATAATAATACGAACAACGAATGGGAGTTGGTCGGAAATGTTGACGAAGGAATTAACTGGTACCAGTCTGACTTTGTTTTGGGAAGACCAGGGAATCAACTAAATGCTAGTTTCCCATCAGGTTGGACAGGACGTAGTAATGGTTCAGAAAGCGCACGTTTGCGTTTGGATCAATTCAAAGGTCAGAGAGACATTCGGTTCCGTATTGCTTTTGCAACATCGTCACAAACTGTGATTGACTCAACTTCTGGCAATGGTTATGAAGGAGTTGCTTTTGATAATGTTTGGATTGGAGAACGGACGAGGAATGTATTAATAGAGCACTTTGATCATGTTGATTACGTGAATGCAAATAGTTTAACGTCATCCTTTATCAATCAGTCCGTTTATAACACAATTTTCAATACGGTAAATGGTTTAGATGTTATTTTGATTCAATATCAAACAGAAGATCAAAACTTAGGAACGGACCCCGTTTTCTCGACCAATTCAGCAGATTTGGGTTCTCGTCAATATCAATACTCGGCACAACCTAACAATATTTTTGTGGATGGTCGGACAATTGGCAATGGGCTTTCAGAATCATTAGATCAATCCGATTTAGATTATGATATGCTTCAATTCCCTGATTTTGATATACAAATAAATACTCCTGTGACCATTGTAAATGGCGTGTTGTCAACAAGTGCAACGGTAGAGGCTTTGGTCGCCAAAGATTCTAGCATTACCTATACCACTAGAGTAGCTGTTATTCAAGATAGTTTCACTTATGTTGGTAATTCACATATGCTTAGCGTCTTCCGTAAGATGTTACCAAACAATGGAGGTGTCAGAAAAACAGGTGGCTGGCAATTAGGAGAACAACAGTCTATTGCTCAAAGTCTTACACTTTCTACCTTAGGGCAGCAAGTACCTGTGAATGAGACACAATTAGAAGTTGTTGTCTTTTTGCAGAATGCAAATGATCAAGTTAGGGAAGTTTATCAAGCAGCAACAACACAAGACTTGAATAGATATACTGGTACGACGCAATTGAAGGACGATGTGGCAACAGAAATATTTGACCTAAACGTTTATCCAAATCCATCGAGTGACTTGTTTAATGTTGAATTTGATAAGGCATTAGAAGGAGCGTATACTTGGCGTTTGGTTGATGTGACAGGACGTGTTTTACAAACGGGGCTGACGGCTACTGGAACAGAGAAATTTACAATAGATGCGGAACGATTGGTTGACGGGGCCTACTTCTTTATTATTAATAGTGACGATAATAGAGCGTATGCACAACGAAAATTAATTGTACTCAAATAGAATACATCCTTTTTAGGACTAAGAAGCTAGGCTGAACATTCAGTCTAGCTTTTTTTATGTTGTACCCCGTACCCGTGCTGTTGGAACTAGTGAGAAGCCCTCTAATCCGATTTATCTAGAACCTGTCGATCTTTCAAAACGTGCGCAAGAAGGAGCAGCAAACAAAAAAGGAATGCACTGCTTGTGATCAGACCAGAAATTTGATATTTATAGATGAAAAAAGCAACCAAAAGGTTTGTACACCCCGCGAATACAACCAGTGGCAAAGCAAGTGCTTTAAAATGGCTTGCTCCAATCGCCACCCATAACATGATAAATGGAGCCATCATAAATAAAATTCTATCGTAGAGATAAGGCCAAAATAAAGGCAATAAAATCCAACCCGAAATAAAGGTCAAGCATAAAGCATAATGCACGGGGGACCATTTACGACTGGAAATACTTTTGTAAAAACCAATGATAAAAAGGAACCAATATAAATCTATCGTGTGGTAACTTTGTATTATAAAACTGCTCCAAGAAAAAGGAGGCGGATCGCTTTGCCCAAATTTAACCCAGTCAAAAATAGAGATGCCCCAAAATAGATCCGTTAGATAGTTGCCTATAAAAAACGTGCTCAAGAAAAAACTTCCTACAACACTATAGCCGATTAACCTTGCTTTGAGCGAATGATTGGGATGTATTAATAAAAGGAAAAAAGTGAAAATACCTGTGACAAGAATAGACTCTTTGATGAATAAGCCCAAACCCATAAAAATGCCTAGAATAGCTAAATTAAAAATCGAAAGGGTAGAAGAAGAGATGGTTTTTAGGCTTATCCAAATACCTATGAGCATCCAGCACCAGCCTAAACCATCTGTTAAAACCGCTAAGCCATAAACAGCCATTGGCTGGCATAGAACGTAAGCAAGCATTGCTAGATAGGCAAAAAAATCTTTGGAGGAAATGAAGGCAATTATTTTGTATAAGAAGAGCGCACTTAGCCAGTAAGCTAAAAACTGTTGTACCCAAAAACCATATTGGATGGACAAATCCGTCGATAGATATAAAAAAGCGGGTAGCAAAAGGCTTAAAGGTTTGCTTCTGCGAAACAAGCGATCAGGGGGACTGCTTTCACCCAACAACAGTTCAACTGCATGAATAAAGCTGGACGAATCGGTTTGGTACGACATAAAAGAAAACAAGCAAATCGAACATAAGCTGGTTCCTAATAACGTAAAAAATAAGGATTGTTTGGATAGGGGATCAGACAACGCTAGGCTTAGTTTAGCAAGCTTTTAAATTGAGGATAGCCTCCATCATCAATGTTTCCATTACAAGATAGAGAATCTTTTACCGTATAAAATAAATGCGAAGCATAGTTTTCTAGAGATAGAGATCTAGGAAATTGATGACACCATTTAACATTATCATTACTTTGTTGTATAAACCAGTCCGCATAGGTTTGTACGTCATATCCTAGTTCGCAGACCGTTTTTTCAGCTTCTATATCCAAAATGTCTACAATATCGGTAGAATAAGGATCATTCTCTAAAGCATCTAAAATACTGGAAATATCACTTCCTGCATCCGTACTAATTGTTCCGCCTAGTGCTAAGCCTAATAGGAAATTCGCAGAAAAACGTGTTTCTAGTTTGTCAATGCCGTAACGATTTTTTGAACAAGCCATTAAGTGGGCTAAAATAGGCACAAACTGTGCCTCGAAGTTGATTTTTTTTAAAAAATCTTTGTACAAATAGATATATCCACTAGGCAAAACAAAGGCACCAGAATTTCCAACTTGGTCAACGACTCGTATCGTAGGCGTGTAGTTACTGTTGTATGGAACGCCTTGCGAATCGACTCCCAAAGCTAAAAAAGAATTAGAACCATTAATGGATTGACTAATTTGATTTATATAAGTATAAATAGCAGGATATGTTTGTTGATCTAGTACTGAAATTCCTGAAGAGGTATCAATATGATTCAATAAAGCCTTGTCAATTGTACGCCCAATTATTGCATCATCTTCTGAAGTAATCTTATTTTTAGCTACGACTATTTCTGGCTCACAACTTACCGTTAATAAAAGAATAAAAATTGTGATTATAAATAAATAAAAATTACGAGTCAAAAAAAAGTTCATGTTTATAAATTAAGTCTGTTGTATCTTAAAAACGTTGCAAAATTGTAATTTGATCGTAAAAAAAATCTAGTGTACAGCCTATTTATTGTGCACAAAATCTTTAAAAACAATTAGAATAATTGGGACTTTATCTCTATTATTGTGTTATCATCTAGGGTGATTTTGGGTAAATATACTATTTTATTAGTAGTGTACAAACGTACCAATAAATATACCACCCGTCAACTATTTTATATCTAATACTGTTTTAGGTATACACTTTAACATTTTTGCAAGTCTTGATTCTAAATTAAACAATGGAAAATTCTCAGGAATTTATACAGATTTTTGGTGCTAAGGAGCACAACCTTAAAAATATAGACCTACGCATTCCTCGCAACCAGATGGTTGTGATTACAGGAGTAAGTGGTAGTGGTAAATCTTCTCTGGCATTTGATACAATCTATGCAGAGGGACAGCGTCGTTATATGGAAACCTTTTCTGCCTATGCAAGGCAGTTTATTGGCGATATGGAACGACCTGATGTGGAGAAAATTACAGGCTTAAGTCCTGTTATTGCTATAGAACAAAAAACAACCAGTAAAAACCCTCGCTCAACCGTTGGGACGGTCACCGAAATTTACGATTTTTTGCGCTTACTATTTGCTCGTGCAGGAGAAGCCTATTCTTATAATACGGGGCAAAAAATGGTTCGTTATACCGAAGAGGAAATCCAAGATCATATTTTTGAAAATTTCCAAGGTAAGAAAGGAATGATTTTAGCGCCTTTGGTACGCGCTAGAAAAGGGCATTACCGAGAACTTTTTGACCAAATGCGGAAGCAAGGGTTTTCAAAAATGCGGATTGATGGTTTTATCATTGAGCTTTCACCAGGAATGCAAGTCGATCGGTACAAAGTCCACGATATTGAGTTGGTTGTCGATCGAGTGGTGGTCGAAGAAGCTCGTAGAGATCGTTTTGGGGCTTCTATGCAAACTGCCTTGCGCCTAGGAAATGGGTTCATGATGTTTATGGATTATGAAACAGAAGAAGTCTTTCAATACAGTAAGCACTTAATGTGTGCCGAAACAGGGCTTTCTTATGAAGAACCTTCTCCTAACAGTTTCTCGTTCAACTCTCCTTATGGAGCCTGTCCAAATTGCAAAGGTTTGGGAGCAGTACACGAAGTAGAACACAAGCGCATTATCCCAGACGATAGTAAAACAATCAATCAAATTGGTATTTTGCCTTTGGGCGAAGTTCGAAATAATATGACATTTAAGCAATTGCGTGCAATTGCTAAAAAATACGACTTTACGTTTTCAACTCCCGTATCTGAGCTTTCAGAAGAAGCTCTTCATGTGATTTTATATGGTGGTGATAATACCTTTGAAGCACGTAAATTTGGAAAGGAAGAGTTTTCGCACAATTTAGCCAAGGAAGGCTTGATAGAAATGCTGAAGCGGTATTACAAAGAGTCTACCTCGGAGAAAATTCGTCGCTGGGCAGAAGAATTTATGGTGGTTGCACCTTGCTCGGAATGCGACGGGACTCGTTTGAAAAGACAAGCTTTATTCTTTAAAGTTGCCGAAAAAAATATCGCCGATTTAGCACAAATGGACATCCAAAATCTATACGATTGGGTAGGGAGTATTGGAGATCAATTGACCAAACGTCAAACGGCTATTGCCAAAGATATTTTGAAAGAACTGCGCCTGCGTTTGAGCTTTTTATTAGATGTTGGTCTCGATTATTTGAGTTTGAATCGCCCTGCAAGAACCTTGTCAGGAGGAGAATCGCAGCGGATTCGCTTGGCGACTCAGATTGGCTCTCAATTAACAGGAATTACGTACATCTTGGACGAGCCAAGTATTGGTTTGCATCAAAGAGACAATGAGCAGTTAATCAAAGCATTGCGTGACTTGACTGAAATTGGAAATACGGTTTTGGTGGTAGAACACGACAAGGATATTATGATGGCAGCAGACTATCTAATTGACCTTGGTCCACTTGCAGGGAAATTAGGTGGAGAAGTCGTTGCGGCAGGGAAGCCAGAAGAGTTTCTAACCAAAACGAGTATCACGGCTACCTATTTGAATAATACAGAACAAATTGAGGTCCCTAAGACGCGTCGAAAAGGGACAGGAAAAAAAATTGTCTTGAAAGGGGCTACAGGAAATAATTTGAAAGGCGTTGATCTAACCATTCCTTTAGGGAAGTTTGTTTGTATTACTGGGGTTTCTGGTAGTGGAAAATCGACTTTGGTCAATGAGACATTATACCCGATCTTAAGACAACATTTCTACAATAGTTTGAAGAAGCCAATGCCTTATGAAAAAATCACAGGGATTGACTATGTTGATAAAGTCATTGAAATTGACCAAGCTCCAATTGGGCGAACTCCTCGTTCGAATCCAGCTACTTATATTGGGGTGTTTGATAATATTCGAAAATTGTTTTCTAGTACCCCCGAATCTAAAATTCGAGGCTACAAACCTGGGCGTTTTTCTTTTAATGTAAAAGGTGGGCGTTGTGAAGTTTGTGGTGGTTCTGGAAGGCGTGTGATCGAAATGCAGTTCTTGCCAAATGTAGAGGTCGAATGTGAAAACTGTAGTGGAAAACGATACAACAGAGAAACATTAGAAATTTTATATGCTGGACAGTCCATCAATGATATTTTGGATATGACGGTGGATGAAGCAACGAACTTTTTTGCTAAAGTGCCTCGAATTCATCAGTATGTAAGTACCTTACAAATGGTTGGTCTAGGTTATATTACATTGGGACAGTCGGCAACAACCTTGTCTGGAGGAGAAGCACAGCGTATCAAATTGGCAAAAGAATTGGCTAAAAAAGATACTGGAAATACCTTGTATATTTTGGATGAGCCAACAACAGGCTTGCATTTTTCTGACATCAAATTATTGTTGGGCGTCTTGGATGAGTTAGTGGACAGAGGTAACACGATTGTTGTCATTGAACATAATATGGATGTGATCAAAATGGCAGATTACATTGTGGATGTTGGTCCAGAAGGAGGCAAACGAGGTGGAACAATTCTCGTCAAAGGAACACCAGAAGTAGTCGCAGCACATCCAACTAGTCATACTGGACGATTCTTAAAATTAGAATTACCATAAAAAATAAGTGCTTGTTTATAGCTTATAACAAAAAAAAACGCTTTGTCAATACATTATTGACAAAGCGTTTTTCTATGAAGTTGTTTAGAATTGCGTCTTTTTTAAATATGAGTACACCCCGAAGGAGCAGCGAAGCTAATTTTTGATCCCAATTAAGGCGGATTTGAGGAGAACCCGAAGGCTCAGCGAAGCTAATAGCCTTAGCTATTTGACGAAAATCCAACGCAGAGTGGGGCAAAAAGTGATTTCATATTTGATTATTACTTAATTCTAAACAACTTCTATACAACAAGAAACCTACGTTTTACTTTAGTAAGACTCGATAATCATTGGCACGAGTACCATCTAATTTTACCATAATACCATAAACTTTACGTTTGGTATTAAAATCAGCGACTTGAAACAAGTTGATAATCTCATCTTTTTTAGCGTCAGAAAACAACTGCACCAACATAGAGTTGGGATTGGATTGATTGGCTGCATCAATTGTTTCTAAGGCACTTAAGATAGACGCAAGCCCTTTTTCTGTCTGATCCTCTTGTGCGATTCGATCCAAGCCTAACATATAATATTGATACATCGCACGACGCATATCTTGCATACGAGGACTCAACAAATTCTCAATAACCCAATAGCGGCTTCTGTTCACAATACCACCCCCATCAGCGGTCCAACCGACTCCCGCTGTACGAGGAACCGAGTTCAGGATATCCTGCGCTTTTTGGAGATGCTCTTCACCACCCATTTCAGAAAAAGAATCATAATCCATTCCTAAAATAACATAGGCATAAAAGGCTAGGGTAGAGGTTAAGTTAGACGTAAACGTATTTTCGGAAAAATCTAAGCGCTCATACTCTCCATAAGTAAACTTAAAATTCTTATCTAAGTTTTGGAACAAAATAGAGTTGTAGCCACTCTTATACACAGGGCGACTCGCTTGAATGGTCATTTGCCCTTCAAAATCTGTCTGAGAAAGCTCTTTATCAATGGTAATAACAATATTTAATTCGATAAGCTCTTCTGGTTCAAAATTATCTTCCACCCAATTTCGAGTATTCATGAACTCCTCAATAGCCGTCTCTAAATTCTTAAAAATCTTTGGATCGACCGATTGAATTTTAGGCGTATTAATCGTAACCTGTGTATTAAAATCTTGGGCATTGGCTGAAAAGCTTAGACAGCCTGCGAAAAATAGACCACTTAATTTTTGTATTAATCTCATTTATCTTTTATTATATTCACAAGAGTTCATTGAATAATTCTTATTACATTACTTCGTTGAAACGTCGTATTAGTGTCTTGCATGAGTGCTTCGCGTTGATGATTAGCAAGATATTATTACTCAGTAGGCTAAAAAACGGATAATCAAACTAAAAACCACGCCGTAGCAGCGCAGCTAAATAAGCGTAGCGCTCCTGAACCGAACAGAGCGAGCCAACAAACATAGTGAACGAATTAACGGAGTATTATTATTCTGAGTACAGGACAAAAAATAATTAATTA
>CACVAQ010000538.1 GCA_902727865.1 uncultured Aureispira sp.
AAAAAGTTTAAATTTAGAACAAAAACAGTTTAGCATGAAAAAAAAGATGGATTACTTCGTGAGCCTTCGGGTAGGAAAAGCTTTGAGGAGTCGGCTCTAAGTAAGCTAAAAAACGAAGCATAATTTACTTTACACCAACATAAGGAATTGCTGTAAGTTGGTGCATTAAAAAAAAAGCTACCCCAAGGGCAACTTTTCTCTTACTTATAATACAAAGGTTTGTTTATCTTCCTTTCGTTAAAACATCAGGGTAGGTTTTTCCTTCGTGTCCTCTGCTGATCCAAGGCGGAACGGTGTGTCCAGAACTACCATTATAACCGACCGAACCGTCTTCTTCAATCGAGTAGGACCAATTGCGATATTTTTGACATTGAAAACTACAATTTCCAAATTTTAAGCTGTAGACGAGGTCCCAACCTGTTTTGGTCCGTTGAATATGAATGTCATTACCATCCCCGTAAGGCAAAACTTCTTCAATCGAACCAATTCCTTGCGATATAAAAAAGCGCATCATCAGGGCAGGAACATTAATTGGCTGTCTAGACTGTAAAACCAAGGCAACCCGCTCTTCGTCTAGATGGACCAATTTAGAAATGATTAAATTATGTTCTCTAATAATACTGTTAATTTGACTATTTCCAGTGGTATCTTTGCGCTGCTTGAGTGGCGCTAACCAAGGGGCGTCATGCTCTGCAACTAAGACAATTTTTTCAACATTGGGAACAGGGAATGTACGAACGTAATATTGATTGGCGACGGTGTCCACAGAGCCATAGTTGCTTGTTCTTACCGCAACCATCGCATTGTAAATAGCTTGTACCAATTCTTCGGGAATTTGAATGGTTTGTTTAGAAACCCGCAATTCGTTATTTAATAATCGAATGGACATTCGGGCAGCATCTCGTTTGTAAATTTTTTTTAAATAGCTTGGTAAGCTAGAATCGTCTACAAAAAAAGTTGGTAAATTATCTAAAATAGATTTTTTATACCTTTGATTTTTCCTAATTTTACGTTCTTTTCGGGGATTATTTTGACTATAAGAACTGAAAGAAAGACTTAAAAAGAAACAGAGGATAAAAAAGTAAGAAAAGTTTTGCTTCATTTTCATAAGGAGGCGTTTTTTGTATTTAGCAAATAGACGATTAGGCGGCTTAAATAGAATGGGGCAAAGCTCCATCTTGAGCTTAATTCACCGAATAGAAAAAGGTTATCACCAAATACTCCATCTTTCTAAAAAAAAAACTTCTTTTCTATGAAATGTTGGCTTCTAAAGCTTACCTTATTCGTCAATGCTTATTCTTTAGAATGCTAATTAGAGTTTGTTAAAAGGAGGCTAAGGAACAGTAAAGAAATAAGGTGAACATTTACTTAGCTGCGCTGCTACTTCGTGGTCGTGGTCGGGCGTGTAGCCCGTGCCAAACCTTTGCGCCTAGCGCAAGCTTGCTCGTTCGCTACATTCATACTTCTCATCTTTGCCAAAATTTGAAACAAAAATCTCGTTTCAAATTTTGTTCCTCTTATTTTTTGACCGTTCCTAAGGTTTAAAATTATAAATAAAAAAAGAATGAACCCAAAAGTAGGTATCACTGTAATTGTAATCGTACTAACTAGTTTTTTGATGTGCCAATCCGATGTTCCAAACCGAGCTTTGTTGGAAAGACAAAAATTTGTACAAGATTCGATTCTACAGGTAGAAGCAATGGCTCTTTTTTTTGCAGAAGAACGCAAAAAGAAAGAAGATGCTTGGGTCAACCAAGCCTTTCAGAAGTTGGATAAGAATGCTCGATTAGGGCAATTGTTTATGGTGGGAGCTTATCCTCCAAAAGGGAGTAGTGATGAAAAGAAAGTACTAGATGCGATTGACAAACATAAAATTGGTGGGATTATTTTTTTTAGAGGCTACGAAGATCGAATTGCGGCTTTAACCAACAAGTATCAAGCTCGTTCATCAATGCCTTTGATGATGGCAATGGATGCTGAATGGGGAACAAATATGCGAGTAAGTGCAGCGGTTAAATTTCCTCGTCAATTGTTGATGGGCGCTATTCAGAACAATGCCTTGATTTACGATTTTGGAGCTGCCGTAGCTGCCGAGTGTAAAGCAATGGGAATACATGTGAATTTTGCCCCAGTTGTCGATGTGAATAATAATCCTGCGAATCCAGTGATTGGAGATCGGTCTTTTGGTGAAAATCGAGAGAACGTAACCGCAAAATCCTTTCAATATATCAAAGGATTACAAGACAATGACGTGATGGCTTGTGCCAAACATTTTCCAGGGCATGGAGATACGGATGTGGATTCTCACAAAGATTTACCAGTGATTCGCCACAGTATGGAGCGTTTGGATAGTATTGAGTTGTACCCATTTAAAAACTTAGCGCAACAAGGCGTGCAAAGTGTGATGGTGGCACATTTACACATTCCTGCCTTAGATTCTACGCCCAATTTGCCGATTACACTTTCTAAACCAGCCGTGACAGGATTGTTAAAAGAAAAACTAGGATTTAAAGGGCTTATTTTTACCGATGCTTTGAATATGAAAGGCGTTACGAAGCATTTTAAAGATGGAGAAACAGACTTAAAAGCCTTGTTGGCTGGAAATGATATTTTGTTGGTCCCGCAAGATATTCCAATGGCTAAAAAACGCATATATGAAGCGATTGAAAAAGGGCTGATTACTTGGGAAGAAATAAATGGTCGAGTGCGTAAAATCTTACACGCAAAATATAACTTAGGTTTACACAGTTACAAACCCGTTAATGCTAGAAATGTAGCGTCTCGGTTGAACGTACAAGAAAATAAAGCCTTGAAACAAGAAATGGTGAGTCAAGCGTTAACCTTGGTCGATCATGCGGCTATTTTTCCTTTGGGAAAACAAAAAATTGCTTGTATTACAGTCGGAACGAGTAGAAAAGGAACGGCCTTCACGAAGGAGCTTTCACGATATGGAATCAAACACCATCATTATGCAAATAGTAGTGTCTCTGCCAATCGAATTAAGCAATTGGCAAAAAAAGAGGTGGTTATTGTAGCGGTACATAATATAGGTAAAGACGCAAAAAATAACTTTGGAGTTGCCTCTGGTATTCAACGAGCCGTGCAAAATTTGAGTGCAAAAACAAAGGTTTTGGTTGTTGTTTTTGGAACACCTTATGCCCTGAAAAATTTCCAAACGGCTCAAGGTGCGGTCGTGGCATTCAACGAAGAAATATTAACACAAAAGTTAGCAGCAAGAGCAATTGCAGGAGCATTGCCTTTTAGGGGGCGTTTGCCCGTGTCTGCGTCCACTAAATTTCAATATGGCATGGGGAAAGATACCGAGGTTCAAAAAATGATGTATGCTTCCAGCCCAGAGTCTGTTGGTCTAAGCTCTTCTATTTTGTCTAGAATAGATAGAATCGCTGCTGAAATGATCCGAGAAAAAGCGGCACCAGGTTGCCAGGTTCTAGTTGCGAAAGATGGAAAGATTGCTTTTCATAGAACGTATGGACATTATGATTATCAAAAAAGAAAGCGGGTTAAATTAGAAAATATTTACGATTTGGCTTCTGTTACTAAAGTAGCAGCAACGACACTTTCTATCATGCGTTTGGTCGATGAAGGTAAGCTGGACATCAATCAACCTTTGAGTCTCTATTTGCCCGAATTGAGAGGAACCAATAAATCGAGCATGACCATTAAAGAGGTCTTGCTGCATCAAGCTGGTTTAAAGCCTTGGATTCCATTTTATACAAGGACCTTGGATAAAAATAAGCGGCCGATTATGGGGCGTTACTATTCCACTAAGTCAAGTAAAAAGTATTCGATAAGAGTCGCTGAGAATCTTTATTTTGCACAATCAAAAGTCGATTCAGTGATTTGGCAACGTATTTACAATCAAGATTTGCGTTCGAGTAAAAATTATAAATACAGTGATTTAGGGTTTTACCTCTTTTCTAGATTAATAAAAAAAGTATCGGGTAAAAATTTAGATGACTATACCAACGAAATGTTTTACCGCCCAATGGGATTAACGACGATGATGTTTAACCCGCTTAAAAAAGGTGTCGCAAGAGATTTGATTATTCCAACCGAAGACGATCAATATTTTAGGTACCAACGAATACAAGGCGATGTGCATGACATGGGCGCTGGAATGATTAATGGAATTTCTGGACATGCGGGCTTATTTTCGAATGCACAAGATTTAGCGGCTATTTTTCAAATGTTAATCAATGGGGGAGAATATGGGGGCAAGCGTTACCTGAAAAAATCTACGATACAGCAATTTACAGCCAAATACAGCAATGATTCTCGAAGAGGATTGGGCTTTGATCGAAAAGAAAAAAGTAGCAAAGCAAATTCTTCTATTAATGTTGCCTATCAAGCTTCTGATCTAACGTTTGGGCATCAAGGATTTACTGGAATTGGTGCTTGGGCTGATCCTGAAAATAAAATAGTTTACCTATTTTTGTCAAACCGAACGCTGCCTTCTGGGGAGAATATGACCTTGATTCGTCGAGACATTCGTTCTCGGATGCAAGAGGTGGTTTATGAGTCGATTCTTAAATGATAATGAATCAGATAAGTTTAGCATAAAAAGTATTGATTTACAGTATAAAATCAAGAATGCTTAAACGCATATTAAAATACATCGAGAAATTTATCTTTCTGATTTCAGAAAAGTAGCCGAAGAAAAATTAAAAACGGTATTGCGATTTAAGGTGTTTTAAAACAAAAAAAGCACTTATTGCCATTATCTAACAATAGATAAAAAGGCAATAAGTGCTTGAACGCTTGGACTAGGGATTTATTTAGTCTTTATTGATAATAACTTTTCGTTGAGAATAGACATTATCATTATAAGCCATAAAAATATATACGCCAGAAGGAAGGTCGTAATTATCAATTTTAAGCGATTGCTCTCCTGCATGAATGACATCCTCTTTTATGGTAACACCACCAATAGAAACTAATTTCCAGTTGTAATCCTTTTCTAAAATTTCAGGAAAATCAATATTGATGTAATCCCTTGCAGGATTTGGATATAGATTCATGTCTTTAATTTCGTTCAACTCCTTTTCAGAAGCCACTTGATCCACGCCAACCCAATAGCCATTGATATCTCGTGTCGTTGCTGCTTGAAAAATTTCTCTGGCACTGTCTAATTGTGCTTGAATAAAAACAACGGCTTGGAAATGATTTGGAACGTAGTTGAGATCTGTTGCAGGATAGGTGTGCGACAAGGTGACCTGTTCACCAATAACCCAACTTTTGTCAAAGGTATTTATACTATTACTAGGATAGTCTTTGCGAACAACGGCATGCACCTTTTCTCCAGAGGAATAAGACAAGGAATCTTCTGTAATAACCATATTAATACGATATCGTTGCGTATCAGGAATGTTTTCTAGAGCCGTGACAGTGGTTTCTAAAATAAATCTACTAGGATTGGTATGATAAAAAGTATCAATTTCTACGTTAAACTTAGGAGATTCTAACATGCTTTTTTCAAAATGTAAATCGTTTAGCGAATCAGAGTGTGTATGTGTAATCCCATTAATAAAGGCTCTACCCGCATTAAAAATACCATAAAAAAGCGTTCTACTATTGGCAACAGCAGGATTGAAAAGATGAAATTCGTCGCTTTGATTTGATATTTCCGAATGATATTGAAGTAGGATGACATCCTTGTTAATCGGACTATGATAAACCAATTGGTAAACATAATTATTGATGTAGTCCATGTCTTGCTCATTAATATTAGAAGTAGTTTCTAAGAGTACATTTCTGGTTCGATTGCCAATCCATACATCATCAAAAGCAAAGCCACTGTGAAAATTGGTTAAGTCAATAGAAGAAGCGCCAAAAGCCATTCTCAAACGTAACTTTGAAGGCAAGGTATTTTTAAATTCATCTAGTTTATAACGACTATTTACCCATTTTTTGTCTTCGCCAGACCAGCCAATAGGCGCTAGTGGTTGATTGCCAGGAGCACCAGCAATAAAGTTAGCGTTAAACCAGTTAATTCCTCGACCTACTTCTCCAAGTGGAGACCAAGTACCATCTGTATTTTGAAATTCCAAAACAGTACCATCTCCACTGCTTCTGGAATCAGAGTAATGCTTAAATCGAATCATTGGGCGTTCCAAAGCACTGATGTCAAAACAAGGGCTGTAGACCCAAGCGGCTTCATTTGCAGTATATTGACGACTTAAGTTCGTCCCCCAAACATTATTATTGGGATCTATGATACTATCTGCGCCCCATTTCCATAATAAATTATGACTACTATCTTTAGCTTCTGCATACCAGTTTCCACTAGAGTTTTGAAACGTTTCATCATATGGGAATTGATTGCTCGTGATCGTTGGCGAAATCACCACTCGAACGGTACTACTATCAACGCAATGTGTTTGATTGGCAATAGTTAACTTTGTGTAATAGATTCCTGGCGTATTAAACGTGTAATCAATACTGTCAATCTTGTTGTGAGAAGGGCTGCTCCCATTGACGAACGTTGCGGTGTCTAACTGCCAACGAATATTTGTAATATTATCTCTAAGACCTAAGTTTAAGCTGCTATTATCAGGTTGAAAAAACACAGGATCAAATTGGCAACCTCCAAGGGTTTTAAAATTGACTTTGGGCATAGTATATACGAAGAAGGTATCCTCTACGGTGCTTGTACAAGAATTATTTGGATCGATCAATGTATAGGTGATAATATTGGCGCCTATATTGGCAAGTTGTAAACTGAACAAAGAATCTCTAGAAATGACAGCGGATCCATTAAACATTCCCCCTGAAATATTGGGCGATAAAGGAGAGTCGTCATTTCCTTTACAATAGGTTTTGGATAAACTGTTCCCCTCAAAAGACAAGTCAACTAAAGAGTCAATGGTAACGATTTGTGTATCAGAAGATATACAAGCATCATAGGATACCGTGTAAATTATGGTATCTGTTTGGCTTGTCGGAGTATTCAAGGTAAGGTAATAAGGTGGCGCAAGTGCTGTTTGATTGCGTAAAAAATGACCACTAGGAGGAGTTCCACTCAGATGAATCGAATCAGTGGAGGCACAATAAGAGCTGTTTAATGAAAAAGAGGCTCCTAGACCATAATCAGTAACATAATAGCTACGTGACATCGAATCTTGGCAGCCTGTAGCACTATCTGTTGCAGTGTATGTAATATGATGTCTTCCTGGACCAGCACCTAAGGGGCTAAAGAAATAAGAAGTATCGCTTTCTCTTCGGAAGGTATTAGGACCTGTAGGGATATCTTCGATACTTATGGTGGTATCTATGGCACCTGCGCTAGGACTGGTAAAAAGATGCCATGTTTTTGTTTGTGCGAGGCCAATTAGTGCCGTATTCGTATCATTACTACAGAATGCAACATTATCTCCAGGACCATTAAAGGAAAGGGGAGGTAATGGGTTTACTATAATCTGTATGTTTGTGTCTACAGGACAAAACAGTGTATCAGAAGCGTTATATAGAATAGGGTGATTGATACTATAGTTAAGTATACGATTGACGCCTCCTATAGAGGCAGGGTTGAAATGGAACTGCGTCCCTGTGCTCGAAATTCCTGAACCAGAAAATTCCCCTCCACTAGGAATCCCCATAATAGGATACAAACTATCTATAGCACAATACGTAGTATTTATTCCTGTCGCACTAAGCGTTGGAACAGGATAGACCGCAGTATTCAATACAATGCTATTGGAACAGTTGGTAACATTATCGGCGTATGTATACGTAAAAGGTTTTATCCCAGTGCTATCATGCCCAGGGTTAAAGGTGACTCCTGCACTATTGATATTAAAACCAGGAGCACTGCCACTAATTTCCAAAAAACTAGTCGGAGCTGGATTAATTAAAATATGACTACTTGAGCCGTTGAAACAATACGCAGCATCTAGGCCGCTAATTGTAATAATTGGCAATGGATTGATCAAAATACTAGTACTGTTTGTGTCGGAACAGCCCAGACTATCTGTTAAGGCATAAAAAACAGTTTGTTGCCCTGTTGTATCTTGAGGGTTTAGAATATGTGTTGAATCAATGATACTTCCCCAAAATGTATATGTTCCGAGTGCTGAATGTTGATTCAATGGAAGCATTGTATCGGAGACACAATATTGATTCTGAGGAAAGTTGAATTGGCTAATCGGAAGATCGTGGATTGTGGTTGTTTTCGAAATTTGATTTTCGCAACCATTTCCATCTTCAAAACTATAAATGATATTTTTCTGCCCAGAGCCTGCTACCGTTGGCGAAAAAATCCCTGCTGCATTTACTCCTGAACCATTAAATCTTGCACTGCTATTTGCTGTGGTCGGTAGCGGCAGGCCACGTAACTGAACCGCTGGATTATTAATACAATAAGAAGTATTTAAGCCATTTAGGCTAAGATCTGGAATCGAATCGATTCGAACAATCGTTTCTACAAGAGAAGAGCAACCCAAGGCATCTGTGTATTCATAACGAACGGTGTCCATAACAAAGGAGTCTACCAGAACAGAACTAGGACGATAAGAATAAATTCCGTTCTGAAGCACAACTCCTGCGCCAATGATCGTATCCGTACTAGAATGGTTCGGTATTTCAATGATAGAAAAAGGGCTTTCGTTGTTGCAATAGGTATAAATATTGTTATTCGAAGCAGCTATAAAACCATTCATCCTTGGTGATGGTTTGTATATTTCAACGAGTAGATCATCAGAGCTTACACAGGAAAAGCTATCGTTATAGTTGACGGTAATGGTCTGAATGACATTCTGATTTCCATTATTACTATAGGTGTCATAAGGCTTTAAGGTATCTCCAACAATACTTAAGTTGGTGCTGTTGTAGGTGACATTGTTGGTGTAATTTCCAGAGAGTAGTCTTGTCTTTAAAAGTACATGATCTGTATTTGAACAAATTTTAGGATTGGAAGAATTGCCGTCAATTTCAAGCTGAATGACACTAGGGGCTCGAATTGAAATAACTTTCACTATGGAAGTACTCCTACAATTTGTTGTATCCGTAAATTGATAACTGATGTTGTAGTCTTGATTTTGAGCGCTGTCTGGTAAAAAGAAATTGGCGCTATCAATCAGTGGGGAGTTAAGCACACCATCTACTAAAAATTCTCCAATTCCAGTGTAGCTAGTTGTTGTGTAAGTTGGTATCAATTGAATAGGATTGGCATTGTTGCAATAGCCAGTTCGGACTGGAGGAGGATCGAAGTGTAGGCTATATGCAATAGGACCAATAATTTTGGTGTGTTGAATATAGGAATCAGTACAACCATGTCTCTCGACTGTATAGATTAATTTAACAAGTAGGTCTTGGTTACCAAAAGGTACAACTTGGTCGTAGATGTAATTAGCATCAAATGTATCATTAGGCAAGCTGGTAGCTAATGAGAAGGGGCTAGAGGTCGTATATCTAGCGGCATAACTAAAAGAGGAATAAGGGGCTTCAAAAATAGGACTTGGTGTCAAACTATCTGCTGCTCCCGCATTTTTGCAATAGGTAGAATCTAAGCTGAAGTTAAGTATTGGTCGATCTACTAGGGTGATGGGGTATTCTATAATAGAAGGTCTTGCTGATTCTGTGGAGGAAAATAGAACAGTGCCTCTACTGTCAATACGTTCGGTCGTTATTTCTGATGCTCTATAGTGCATTGTAATGATAGCGGTCTGAGCGTTATTTAGCACTGGTGATTCTGGGTCAAAAGTATATTCTTCTTGGCTAGGGCTTGAGTTTATAACAGCAATGGAGGCTCTATAATTGGGGTTTTTTGTAGAAACGGAATCAATAATATTGGATTCTACGGTTGTCCTTATGCGGATACTTGGGAAGTTCGGGTCGGGTGCGATGGTCGTAACTTTACTATATGCATAGATGTGGCTAGTGTCCCGCTGTAATACAATGGGATCAGCTTTGTTACACAAGGTATCGACTAAACCAGATAATTGAAGTGGAAATAAGACAGCTAAAGTAGCTGTAAATTCCCCTATACAACCCCCGTTGTCATATTGCATGCTAATCGGAGTGTTACTATAGCCCGCATAATCTGTAAAGAATGTATTTACGCCATTGATTTGATTGACGTAGTTGCCCGAAAAACTGACTGGATAGTTACGGAGTGAATCGGGGGCAAAATTACGTACAATAAGGCTATCTGGATGTAAGATGACTCGATCGTTAATCGTTGGTGCATTCCTCGTAATAATATATTCAAAATCTAAGCTATTTAGCCTATTGTCTCTAATTTGTACGGTTTTGCTCGTACTGATAGGATTAGGGCAGGAAGCGCCATTAATATACTTAGGCGTATACTGGTAAGAAATAGAGAGGTTTTTGATACTGTCATTGGTTGTCCGTGTCCAACCTGCATTCATTCCAATTATAGTACTATTATTATCAATTAAATTAGAAAGTGTTGATGAAAATATTCCATTTGCAGGAATGCCAATGAGTGGAATTGTATCCGTTGCACAAAGAGGCGCTTGTGGTAAATGAAAATCGACAACTGGTTTATGAATGATTAGGTTGTTATTGAAGTCGTAAAGGGTGCTATTCGTGGTGATGGGTATGGTATTGATAGTGGTATTCGTGGTGTCGAGTAATTTTACGTTCCCTGTAAATGCACTGGCTGGGATTGCAATACTAATACTCCCATGATGCCTCGAAGCCGTCGTTATATGATAGCCATGTGCTGATGCTAAAGATATGTCTAGTGTATTGCCATTGCCCGTTAGTCGAAGTATTTCAGGTTGTGCACTGAAATTCCTATAGTCCAATGTAATAGTATCCCCAATGCAGGCTTCGAACGAAGAGGGGGAAAAGGTATTTTGGGCGTTAGTATAAGTGACTTCAGGTGTTGTTGGTGGTGGTGGTTTGGCATTTATATTATCAATAAAAAGAATCAATAAGAGAAGGAATTTTAGATAATTGAAGATCGTAGACATAAGTTTAAGATTATGTAGATAAGTGAAAAGTACCTCTAATTTTTCCCAAAAGGTTTAACTATTTTAAAGTAATTTGTACTACTTGAAAACAGTTATTAAGATACTGTATGTGATTTTAGCAAAGTCTTAATACTCTAGGAATATATTATTGGATACCAATTGTGTGTAAATTATTATAGAACAAATATAAGGCAGCCACATGGGATGCACCTACCTATAAAAGGGTAAATTGGAGACTACCTGTTTCTTGGTATATTTTTATTTGTAGGAGGTATATTGTGCGCAGTGGAAACGTCCCCAAAAAAGCATCGGAGTCCAACTTGAAAGTGCTGTTGCGGCTGAGTCCTTTAAGAGGGCTTAATAGAAAGGACATTACTTCGTGGAGGAATTATATTAGTTTGATTATTAATAAGATAGTTTTGAATTATTGATTTCAATAAATTATTGATAATCAAACTAATACAGTGTGTAAAAAGTTATTAAATAGTGGGCAAGTATGGTATCAGACACTTTCAAAGTGTCTGATACCATACTTCAAGCACCCTAACTATTCTTTAGGTATAATTATTTGATTTTTGATCTATTGAAACTTTTTACACACTGTACTAATATGAAATGGTTTTTATGTTTTTTGGTGAAAAAACTAAAACCTCGGAGAAGCAGCGAAGCTAACAGAAGCGTAGCGCTCATGAACCGAACGAAGTGAGCTCACGAGCAAAGCGAGCTAACAAACGTAGTGAACTAATCCCACGAAGTATTAAAAGGAAGTATGTCAAAAAAAAACGCTTATTGCCTTTATCTAAACATAGACAAAGAGAATAAGCGTTGAAAAAGGGAGAAATGCTGTTTTATTTAGTCTTGGTTGATAATAACTTTTCGTTGTGAATAAACATGACCA
>CACVAQ010000539.1 GCA_902727865.1 uncultured Aureispira sp.
AATAAAATGTATTTACTTACGTAATAAATCTTAATATATTTTTTACTTTTGGCTCTCTAAAATAAACCTCTGTCTAAATCAGAGCGCATTTATATCCTAAGATCAACCGAAACCTGTTCTTAATCAAATAGAATTTTAATGAGAATAAATACGCTTATTCTAATACTTCTACTATCCTTCACAAAAATAGTTGCCCAAGAGTATCTTTTTGATGCTCAAAATATTACAACAGAAGATGGACTTTCTAACTTGATGACGAGCGCTATCTCCAGAGACCAACAAGGTTTTTTGTGGATTGGCACTCAATATGGACTAAACAAATACGATGGGCATAATTTCCAACAATATACCGCTGAAAACAATGGTTTATTTAGTAATCGGTATATTCAGAAAATTGAAGAAGATGCGGCAGGAAATCTTTGGTTATTTCATTCCTATTCCTTAAAATCAGATACCTTCATATCAGCCATAGATATTTTTAATCCAATCAGTCAAAAAGCCGTCCCTTTTAATCAGTTCTTTAAAGAAGAAAAGACATTCAAGGCTTCTGAAATGACTATTTTATCTGTTAGCGACCCTAAAAAAAGAATCTGGCTGACCAATAAAAACGGGCAAATTTTTCTTTATCAAAAGACAGGGTTAAAAAAAATAGTAGACAAAAAAGGCCTTATATTTACAAGCCTTACGATTGATCTAGAAGGGAACCTTTGGTTAAGTGCGGAGAAACAGCTTTTTTGTATGGATACCTTAGGAAAGGTCCTTGAATCGCTGGAATTACCTGAAGTCATTCAGAATGTATCGCTAGGAGAAAAAAATAAACTATGGGTCGTTACGGCTAAAAGTATAAACGGCTCTAGGTATATATCTATTTGGTCAAAACCAAAAGAAAAGAATCGTTTTCAAAAACTCACGTTAAGCAAAAATGGCGCTACTGCTATTCATGGACAGCAAGCAGTTAGAGCTTCTAACGGGTTTTGGTATGTTGTAATTAATGGTCATTTTGAGTTATTTGACGCTACGGGAGCATGGCTTTTTGATTTTAATACCTTGTTAGGTAACAATATACAAACAAATATAAAAGGGTATTTTGAAACAGAAGATAATAGTTGGTTTGCAACGCCTTTAGGGATTATAAAAACGAGTGTAAAACCCAACCTTTTTCAGTTGGTACACGATAAAGCGACGCTGTCCGATTGCCGCGATATTACAGCCGATGAAAATGGGAATATTTATTTTTTAAATGGCCATTTATATCAATGGAATAAGAAGCATAAAACGACTAAGCAAATCTCTGAAACACCTTATAACATTGGCTTAGTTTATAAAGATAGTCTACTTTTCGCAGGCTATTACAGCACCAACATAATAGGCGCTACAATAGATTTGAGAACAAAGGAGGAACATTCTTTTTCAAAATTAAAACATTATCAACTTCAAACCGTATTTCCATTAAAGGATGATTTATACTTAGTTGGGCAAGTTAGAGGGCTAGGCTATCTTGATTGTCAGCTTAAAAAATACCAAGCTTTTGATCAATACAATGGCTTTGACAGTTTAAAAAATGCGACGGTGTATTATTTCCATGAAAATACAGCAGGTATTTGGATCGCAACTTCAATAGGGCTCTTTTTGATGACTCAGGAAAAAGGCATCCTCCAACATTTTACGCCCCAATCAAGTAGTTTACCTTTTAAGCATATTCGGCACATCTATGAAGATAAAAAAGGCATTTTTTGGCTGGCAACCAAAGGAGGAGGAATTGTTAAATGGGATCAAAAAAACCCTCAAAACAATCATCAATTGACGACTATAGATGGTTTGTCTAATAATTATACCTATGCGATCTATGAAGATGATTTTAATCGTCTTTGGGTTCCAAGCGATAAAGGCTTGATGTCGGTCCACAAAGAAAGCTATGAGATCAAAACCTACTTAGTCGATGATGGTTTGCCGCATAATGAGTTCAATAGGGCAGCACATTATCAAGGAAAAGATGGCGCACTTTATTTTGGGGGTTTAGGGGGGCTCATTACCTTTCATCCCAAAGACTTTAGTGCAAATGTTGAGAATCACATTCCAATGGAATTTACGAAGTTCTATATTCTAGAAGACGATGGGGCTCGAATGACCAATAATACTCAATTATTGAAGGAGGAGAATGGGATTGTGATCCACCCAGAGGATAAGTTTTTTGAAATTCATTTTACCTTATTAGATTTTGAATCGCCTGATAATCATGAGTATTCGTACCAAATTGAGGGCTATAGTAATCGGTGGAATCACATCAAAGAAAATTACATTCGAATTGCGAATTTGCCTTATGGTAATTATACCTTAAGGATAAAAGGGAAGAACAGAAAGAAAGGTTGGTCCAATAAAGAATTAGTATTAAAGATCCAAATTTTAAAACCATTCTATTTAGAAATATGGTTTAATCTAATTGTACTAATTTTTGTTATGATAACCTTTGTTATGATTATAAGATGGAGAGGGTATCAAGCAAAAAAAAGGCAACAGCACCTTGAACAACAAGTCAATGACCGTACGCATACGATCCAAGAGCAAGCAAAAAAAATGGAGCAACTAGACAAGGTCAAGACTCGTTTTTTTTCAAACATCACCCATGAATTTCGAACCCCCTTAACACTTATTATTGGTCCATTAGAACAATTAATGAAGCAACCTCCTACCCTTGAGGTTAATGGTAAATTAAATGGGGTCTTAAAAAATGCACAACACCTACTAACGCTAATTAACCAAATGTTAGACCTTTCCAAAATAGAGAGCGGAGAGATGCCTATCGCCCTATCTAGAGGCGATATCATTGAGTATACAAAGGAGTTGACAAAGCGTTTTCAATCTTTAGCCGAAAAGAAGGAGCAAAAACTAACCTTTGTTAGCCATAAAGATCATTGGGAGACCAATTTTGATAAAACTAAATGGGACAAAATTATCTATAATTTATTGTCAAATGCCTTAAAATTTACGCCTTCTGGCAATGCCATACAGTTGTCAATTTCTTGTGTTAACAACAATAATAAAAAATTTATACGACTAGATGTAAAAGATACAGGGCAAGGAATAGACCCAGAACATTTGAAGCAAATTTTTAATCACTTTTATCAAATTGACCCTTCTAACACGCGGGAACAAGAAGGAACAGGAATTGGTTTGGCATTAGTAAAAGAACTCGTAGAGTTACAAAAAGGCAGTATTTCTGTTTCTAGTGAATTGCATAAAGGAACTTCTTTCGAGGTCTACTTGCCCATTCTAGATGCACAAGAAGGTCTTTTATCTATAGATAAGCTCGTCGTCGCACCGACCACAACTCCTGTAACCACAATGAATATTGTGCCTTTAAATAAGGGAGAAAAACTGGAATTATTACTCATTGAAGATAATGAAGAAATGAGAAATTACATTATTAGTTGTATTGATTTATCTCGATATAATGTAACAGAAGCAAGTAATGGTGAAGAAGGCGTTCAGAAAGCGCAGGAATTGATTCCAGATTTAATCATTTCGGATGTCATGATGCCTAAAAAGGATGGCTTTGAGGTCATAGAAGTTATACGGAACCAGGTGAGCACCTCACATATTCCTTTTATTTTCCTAACCGCTAAAACGGTTCTAGAAAGCCGCCTAAAAGGCTTGAGTAAAGGGGCGGATGCTTATTTGACCAAACCTTTTAGCCCCCTAGAGTTGTGTATTCGTATTGAGAAACTGATTGAGTCTCGTTCCATATTACAACAGCGTTATCAAGGTAATACAGGCTTAGTAGAAACGCAAGTCTTTGTCTCAGAAGAAGATCCTTTTATTGCAGAACTGAGGTCTTTTGTTCTAGACAATATTGATGACCCAGATTTATCAGGGGATCGAATTGGGAAACATTTCTTAATTAGTCGGGTGCATTTACATCGAAAATTAAAAGCCTTGACGAATCAACCTATCAGTAATTTTGTACGAACGATTCGCTTAAACAAAGCATTAGAATTAGTTAAGGAAGGAAAATTAAATATATCCGAAGTTGCTTATCAAACTGGATTTTCAAGCGTCAGCCATTTCTCAAGGTCCTTTAAGAAGGCCTACGGCAAGGCACCTTCCAAAATGTAACAGAGAAACAAACAATGGTAACATCTGTTAAAAGTATTTTATGCCTTTATTTTTAGTTTTGGGGTTCACACTTCAATAGTAAAGCAATGAATTACGACGAAATTTCAGAGACTGTTCAATCCATACTTATTCAACATTTTAATATCCCAGTTAGTGCTTTTTCTTGGGAAGAAAGCTTAGAAAAACAGCAAGCAGATTTTAAAATTTTAGATTATTTAATTTTCTTAGAGCGCTTATTACAAAGTAAATTTAAGAAAGATTTTTTTCTGTTAGAAAACATTAGTACCGCCATCCACAATCCTAAAGATATTGTGGTTCTAATTATGGAAAGCTTTAAAAATGAATTAGAGGAAAAGTAAGCGGAGAGAATACGTACGAAATTTGATCCTTTTTCACCTAAACAATAGGCGTTTTTTTTCTATTTCCAACAGCCTTTATCAACGTATATAAGTTGATAAAGGCTGTTCAATAAGAAGCTCTTCTAAAAATACAAGGCACAAAAAATCAAGAAACTACTCAAATAACCTTTTAAGGCTTTTCGTAGTATTTTCAGGGCTTTTGAAATTTGATTTTCGACCGTTTTGGGGGAAATGTCTAACTTTTGGCTAATCTCTTTGTAAGAGAGCTCTTCAAATCGGCTGAGCATAAAGACCGCCTTGCATCGAGGCGGCAATGTTTCAATCGCTTTATTGACCTCTGCCTGTAGCTCCTTGTCCAGATAAGTATCTTCACCACTGGTGGTTAGTGGACTGTGATAATCGGCGACTTCTTCTATTTGGTATTTTTTATTTTTCCGAAGATGCCCTAAGGCTTCATTGACAGCCATTCGACGAATGTAAGCTCCTAAAGCTCCCTTAATATCAATCTTGTGCCGTTTTTCCCACAAGCGCATAAAGACATCTTGTGACAAGTCTTCTGCGATTCCCAAGTCAGACACAATTCGATAAATAGCACGATAAACAATAGGATAATGCTCTTGAAAAATCACTTTCAAAGCACTCTTATCATTCTTTTTTAACCCTTGTAATAAGTCGTTATTGTTCTTTGGAATCATTTAGTGAATTAGCTGCCTAAAAGACTATCTATAAATCAGAATAATGTTTATCCTAAAGGGTCAAAGTTACACAATTTTATACAGCAAAAAAAGCCTCTAGTCCTTTTATAATAAGAAGTCTGGATTTACTAAAAAACAAAAGAGTTATAGCCTTCAAAGAAGGCTATAACTCTTTTAAAATAAATCATCTTAATCCCTTAACTACCTAATCCTTATACTGCATAGTCCTCATAGATTGAACATTAGATACTCGGTTTCTATTTTCTAAATAACGTTGTTGATCGGTTGTCAAAAAGTTATAATTATTCGCAATAATAACAGAATAGCCATCCAAGCCACTTTGCTGAATAATCACTTTGTCTGGATAATTTTTAGACGCTTTCTGTTCAAATGTAAATCGTTCGTTGTCAAATGTAGTCAACATATAATCTACCGTTTTTTTATTTTCATCTAAACTGATGACCAAAAAGATTTGGTTGTCTCGAAACTCAATACGCATCACTTCTTCAAAAATTCGCTCGGCATCATTAGACAATTTATATCCCTTACCAACGAGTACGTTTGAACTTTTAAGCGACCACACTTCGTAAGATTTGCCTTCCATTTCGTTGTCATCCTCCCACTTCCCTAGCAAGAAACCAAAAGGATATAAGCGTGGATGTGCTGCTGCCATTGGAGATTTAATTTTTTTGACTGCTTTTTTCTCTTTGCCAACAATTTTACCTCTTCCTGCGCTTCTTTTTCTAGCGTTCGATTTGAATTTCGGGGCATTTCCAGCTACTCCCTTACCTTTGGACTGATTCAAAACTTCCTCTACAGCACTGTTATTGTCTACTGTATTGGCAACTTGAGGCACATAATTTCTATTGTAATTCAAGCCTTTTTGCTCAACAATAGCATCATTTTTATATAAATCTGCTCTAGTTGTCGTAGAAGAACTAGCAGTAGTACGTGCTGTATTGGTCTCCTGTGGCAATTCAGGTTCAATTAGAATAATGTCGTCTGCTTCTTTTTCATCTATAATTTGAATGCTCTCTAACTCAATTTGTTTTGTCGTAGAATTGGTCTTAACGTTAGGAAAAACAATGTTTTCCTGCGACACCTTTTCGTTGACAGCCTCAACAATTTTTGCTGCTTGCTGTATTTCCTCTGCTGCTTTTTCCTCTTCTAAGTTCGCTGGCAAACCTTTGTACGAGTCATAGGCTTCCTCTTCTGTATCAGAAGCATCGCTATAAATGGCCAAGGGTTCTGAAAACACATTTTGATCCATTGTCGATGTTTCCATTGATCGGAACATATACGTCGCACCTGCCAAAAGAACTAGAACAGAAGCTGCTGCCAAATACTTGGAGAGTCCTATTACTTTAGTGGCACTACCAGCTGTCGAGCTTTGAGTCACAGGTAAGTCTTGATCCAACTGCAATTCCATCTTTGACCAAAGGTCGTTCGAAGGCGCTTGTTCCAGCTTGTCCTGATTCTTTATAAACAGTTTAGAAATGTAATCATCTCTGCTCATAACTAATTAATTATCTTTGATTTTTTTTAATAAAACGATCCTTTTGTAAATTTAAAAGGTACTAAAAAAATTATTAATTTTATTTTTAGATAGAATAAGTTGTATTACTTATTTCTGTAACCTTATTCTCTAATAATATGTTTTTTGAAAATACTTTTTTTTGAAAATTTTAATACTACGAACTACTTCCCAACTGCTCTGATTTTTTAATCATTTTTTGCAACTTCTTTTTTGCTAAAATCAGCTGTGATTTAGACGTGTTGATACTAATCCCAAGTTGTTCTGCAATTTCTCGGTGTTTAAATCCTTCTATTACATATAAATTAAATACCGTTCGGTATCCAGTAGGTAATTGCTCCAATAAGTTCAAAATATCTTGTGCTGCCAATTCATCCTCCACACTTACTTCTACTGCTTTTACAGGCAATTCCGTAATGTCAGCATGTTCGTTAAAACGATAATTTTTCCGCAAAAACATCAACGATTCATTCACCATGACACGTCGAATCCACCCCTCAAAGCTTCCATTGCCTGAGTAGGTATCAATTTTCTTGAATACTTTGCAAAAAGCTAGCATTAACACTTCTTCCGTGTTTTCGACTGTTTTGACATAGCGTCTACAGACTCCAAACATTTTGGAAGAGAACCGCTCGTACAAAGCCTTTTGCGCCAACCGATCGTTGCGCCTGCATCTTTCTATGAGTTCTTGCTCCGTCAAATGATTTCGTTTTAAATGATGCTATTAGCCCAAAACAAACTGTGGTGGTTTTCAAACTAATAGTAGTGTGTTATTCTTAGATCTGTAAGTAAGTAGATGGACAAAATTAGTAGTATAAAAATAGGAGTATATTTTTTTCGCTAAAGAGTTAAAAAATGAAGCTTTACCTTCGGTGCTACTTCGTGGTAGCGAGCTAAAGCAAGGCTTTTTAAGGAATTTAGCGGACAAAAGATGCCCTATTTTAGTGTTAATTATTTTTGTCCATCTACTTAGGTGGACAAAATTAGTCGTTTCAAAATTGCCCCTTCTAACGCTTCGTTTAAAGGCAGGACAGTACACCGTTCAACGTCTATTCAATTACCTAGATGCAAAATACATTTTTTTTGGTGTACTTTGATGTTGAATAATGTAAATTTATTCTTACTTAAGTGATCTTATAGAAAAAACAGGTTTTAAACCTTAAGGAACAGTCAAGAAATAAAACGGATGCCACTAAAAATCAAGTCGCCAGACTCGTTTGACTTCTATTATTTTGTTTATATTCGTAGCCTCTAACCATCCTACTCCATTGATTCATTCACTACATCCTAAGCACTACGCTTCATTTAGCTGCGCTGCGTTTGGGTTCCATCAAAAACATAAAAAAGCATCTTCCATTAGTTTATTACAGAAGTACTTTGCTTTGATTATCCGCAGGAAGTAACAATAAAAAAAGTATGGCCACTACTACAAAACCAAATATCTTCGAACCGAAGGTTTATGAAAATTTAAAAGCTAGATTTGAAAAAATCGAAGTTAACACAACCCCACGCTGGGGCAAAATGAACGCCGCACAAATGTTTGCCCACTGCACAGAAGTTCAAGAAGCTTGCAATGGAAAAGCACTAGAGAATACCCCCTTTTTTTTAAAGTTATTTAAGGGCTTTATCAAAAAATCAATTCTAAACGACAAACCTTATCCAAAAGGCTCTGCTACGCATCAACAATATGTTGTTAACAGCCAAAAGGATTTCGACATAGAAAAACAACAGTTCTTCGATTCTTTAGCCAATTTTGTTAAAAATACAGGAAGTGCCAAGCATACCTTGTTTGGAAAAATGTCCCCTGAAGAACGCAGTTGGGCGATTTACAAACACAGCGTACACCACTTGGAACAATTTGGAGTTTAAAAAGCTACTCGTGCTAACATTTTGCTGTGGTTGTATTATTTTCCATCTTAATGACTTACTAAAGTGACTCTTAAATACAGTGTAACAAGAGCATTTATGTACTAGCTGAATAAGCTCCGAAGTAAATTTGGAGTCACAAACTTGCTTCGTACCTCACTGGATAATCAGTCATAGCACAATAAACGGTTATCACCAGAAAGATTAGCAAATAGAACATTAAAACAAATTATTATGAAAAAAGTAGCTTTAATTACAGGAGCATCTAGTGGTATTGGAAAAGAGCTAGCATTTATCCATGCTGAAAAGGGAGGCGATTTAATTCTTATTGCGAGAAGTGAAGATAAATTAAATCAATTAAAAGTAGCCTTGGAACAGAAGTATGCTATTAATGTCAAGGTCATTGTTAAAGATTTAACAAAGCCGAATTCAACGCTGGAAATTTACAACGAAGTAAAAAATAATAGCATTCAAGTAGATATTTTAATTAATAATGCAGGTTTTGGAGGGCGAGGTAAATTCCACGAAAGAGCTTGGGAAGAAGATTTGGCGATGATTAACCTGAACATTATCGCTTTAACTTCTTTGACTCGTTATTTTTTGCCCGATTTTGTTGCCAATAATAAAGGAAAGATTTTAAATGTTTCTTCTACTGCAAGTTTATTGCCTGGTCCTTTACAAGCGGTTTATTATGCGACCAAAGCTTATGTTACTTCTTTTAGTAATGCAATTGCTGAAGAATTACACGATACGAATGTGACCGTCACCGCTTTACTTCCTGGTGCGACCAAAACAGAATTTGCCAATTCCTCGGGCATGGATAAAACAGATTTATTTGCAAAGGCGGCTAGTCCAAAATCGGTTGCTATGGACGGTTACAAGGCTATGATTGCTGGTAAATTGGACGTTATTTCAGGAGTGCCTTTGGGGCAAAAGATGCTGTTGGCAGCTATTCCGCTTACTCCTAAGAAAATGTTATTGAGTCAGGTTCGGAAAATGCAGGAAATCTAAGCATTCCAGTCGAGAACGCAGTCTATTTAAATGTCCCTATTCCTTCTAAATTAAGAAATAGGGACATTTTTATTGAACTTGTATTGAGTTATTCAAAATCCTTATACAATAAATATTTCTTTCGAAGCTTTTTATAAGCGTCTAAATTGGCTTGCCAACTCGCTTGAATTTCTGCACTTGTCTTGCCTGCTTTGAGCTGTGTCTGTAATTGGCTCGTTCCTGCTAATTTATCAAAAAAGTTATTTTTGTTAAAAAATACCGCTTGCTTTTCTTGCTCTAAATTAGCATACAAATCAACGATATAATCTAAGTTCAGACGCTTTATTTTTTGGAGTTCTTCCAATCTAATTTGGCTTAAATCATAGCCTTTGCAGCGTTCTCCATTGTGTTTTGGTCGCCTTGCGCCATCTCTTGGTTTAGGCGTAAAATTATACGGACCAACGGTACAACTTGGCTGTCCATACACTTGAAATTGATTCGTTGTACCTCTTCCCACACTAACCGTTGTGCCTTCGAACCAACATAAGGAAGGATACAAATAAATGCTCTTCATATTCGGCAAATTAGGCGAAGGAGGAACGGGCAATTGGTACAATTTAGTATGGTTATAATTCAAACATTCGACATGATACAATTCACATTCGACACCATCTTTTAGCCAACCTTCTCCATTAATCATTAGGGCATATTCTGCCACCGTCAAGCCATGTACAATGGGTACTGGATGCAAGCCAACAAAGCTTTTTTGAGCCGACTCCAAAATCGGTCCATCCACATAATGTCCATTGGGATTGGGGCGATCTAAAATCAATAAAGGCAAGTTGCTTTCCGCACAGGCTTCCATCACATAGGTCATCGTAGAAGTATAGGTATAAAAACGAGTCCCCACATCTTGAATGTCAAACAAGACCAAATCTAAGCCTTGAAATTGTGCTAAACTTGGTTTTTTATTTTTTCCGTACAGAGAAACAATTGGAAGATTCGTTCGACGATCAAGGCCGTCTTTCAGCTGCTCCCCTGCGTCTGCTTTGCCTCTAAAACCATGTTCTGGAGCGAATATTTTTTTAATATCAAAGCCCATTTCCAATAAAGTATCTACCAAATGACTTTGCCCAACCATAGAAGTATGATTTACGACCAAACCTAATCGTTTGCCTTTTAAAAAATCAACATATTTGTGAAATTGATGGGCAGCAGGAACAATAGCCGTATCTAAATATTCTATTGGGATCGCTTGAGCCGAAGACTCGGTTTTGGGTGGAAGCTTCGTTTCACGTTCAGTATGAGATTGGCAACCTAAAGGTATTTGGACAACAATTAAGATCATAAAAAGGATTAAGCGCATAGAAGTATTCAGTTTTTAGAAACGTATTCGTAATAATCTATATTTGAATACGAAAAATTACGAAGTATTTGTTAGAAAGTAATAACTTGTTGTCAGCTATTTTAAGCTTTATTGATTACATTCAAGCTAATTTTTATCATTCAGTCATGGAAGATCCTATTCAAAGTTGGAAAAATAAAAAAGAGGGCGCTCAAAAAGCGCTCAAAAAATTCACTAAAAAACTAAACCAACATCGTGGTAAACGCTTAGACCAATTTGCTGCGGTTACCCATCAAAACGTTTTTCAGAAAATTGACTGCTTAGACTGTGCGGGCTGTTGTGCTGGCTTACCTCCTATTGTGAACAAAACGGATGCACAACGCATTTCAAAAAAAATCGGGCTTTCTGTAGCCGATTTCGAAACGCAATATTTAACAGTCGATGAAGATCAAGACATGGTGTTACAACAAACGCCTTGTCCCTTTCTTTTGGAGGATAATAAATGTTCTATTTATGAATTCCGTCCTAAAGCTTGCCGAGAATACCCCCATACAGATGTTAATTTTTCCAAAAACTTAAGTTATCACGCTAAAAATTCCTTGTACTGTCCTGCAACATTTCATATTTTAGAGCAACTAAAGAAAAATATTCCTGTTTAATAGTTTAGTTCTTTGGCAACTCGTGTGGAGTTGAAACCATCGGCTAACTTTTAACAGCTATGAATTGGGATAGACCTTTTAAATAGAACGTCGTATTCGGTTTAATACTCCGTTGATTAGCTGCGCTGCTACTGCGTGGTTTTTAGTTTTTACTTAGCTGCGCTGCTACTTCGTGGTCGTGAGCCTTTGTTACTTACGTGAGGTCGCTTTGTTAGTCGCTAAGCTCCTG
>CACVAQ010000540.1:0-6701 GCA_902727865.1 uncultured Aureispira sp.
AAGTATTGTCCACCAATTTTCACCGTTCCCTTGTCTCCAAACAAAGTCAAAGAGCCTTCCATATTACCACCATAACTATTGACGGTATAATTAATCGTGCCAATAGCCTTGTTATGAAACTTCAGAATAACAACCCCTGTATCTTCAAACTCTATGATTCCATCGTGGCAGTAATTCCCACCAAAAGCCTTCGCCTCTTTCACATCCCCAACTAGGTAATACAAAAGATCTACAAAATGACTAAATTGAGTGTACAAAGTTCCGCCATCCAAGTCTTTCGTTCCTTTCCAGCTATTCTTATAATAATCTTCGTTTCTATTCCAAAAACAAGATAATTGTACGCTATTAATTTTTCCTAATTTACCTGTATCAATCGCATTTTTTAGCGCATTAACGGGAGGATTATAACGATTTTGCTTGATCACAAACAACCGTTTATTGGCTTTTTCAGCCGTTTTAATCATTTCACCGCAGTCATATACGGAGATTGCCATTGGTTTTTCACACAAAACATGCTTTCCCGATTTTAACGAAAGAATAGAATGTTGGGCGTGCAAACCATTGGGCGAACAGATAGAGACTATATCAATTGCTTGATCGTTCAACAGGGCTTCGATGGTATAAAACACCTTCGCATTGTATTCTGCGCCTAATTTATCTGCCCGTTCGGATACAATATCACATACTGCTATCAATTCAGAACCTGCTGTATTTTTGATATGTTTTGCATGACGCTGTGCTATTCTACCACAACCGACAATAGCAAATTTTAAGTTATTCATAATTTAATATAGTTCCTTATACATATTTCCCCAATTGACAATGTGATTTTGCATTGAAAATGCTTCTTTTGTTAATCTGGGGTTTTCTGTTAACTGATAAACTTCATTTGAATGTTCACAATAAGCCATTATTGCGGCTCCTATTTCCGTAATATACTCTACCTCTGCAAACACAATTTTCCTGCGTTTAAAAACACCATAAGGTAGCCAAGCACCTGTAATTAATAAATTACCGCTATACAATGCTTCTATCATTGCATTGTTTAACGCATCCGCATCTCTAACATTAATATGAATATTTGAAACTATCGGCAACATCAAAACTTCCTCATCACTCAAGTATTCTGTTAAGTGAGCAACCTCAAAGATACTATTTTCTAACTTAGTCTTTAATTTCTCAAAATATTCTGCGTCTTGGTTATTATAAGTAGTTGGAACCAATAAAAAGACCTTGTCTTTTAGCATTTTTGAAAATTGCATCAAGCTATCAATTATAGCTAGATGTTGATGTCCAGCTCCACCACTATACCCTATTTGAATAACTAGCTTATTGGTAGGTATTTTATGCTTCAACCTAAATGCTTTCAACTTTTCGGTCTGTTGCTCCAAATTGGTTAAGAGGTTAAATCGCTCTTGGTGGCAGCCAAAAATAGTTCGATAGATTTTTTCTTTCAAATGCCTGCCAAACTTAGATAGAAAGATCTGCTCCATTTCTGGGGTGTGCAAAGAAATAGCATGAGCTTGATTTAATGCATCTAACTGAATTCCATAAGTAGCTTTTCCTGTCTCTTGGAATAAATCAGACCCCCAAAAGGATAGCGCTAGTTTTTGATGTGGTTGCACATACTTCACCTGTTTCAAATAACCAGGTGAAAGGTAATGTATATTTACAATATCGAATGGTGCAAACTTGCCGAAAAGTTGCGCTTCTTTATCTTCTCGTTCTAAAAGAGTATATAATCTAGTATAAATTGATTTGAGTCTGAATCGAAGTAGTTGTTTCAAACAAAACCAAACATCTGCTTTGGTCAGTAGCCTCAACCACTTCAAACCCAATATTCCCTTTTTAATCATTTCAGGATCTACAACAGGAGGCATTATCACTTCATCAAATTGTTGGTAATCCTCCAAGGTTAAACTTCCTCCAGGTCGATTTAGTCCATATAATGCAATATGTGCTTGCGGGAGCTCTTTCCTTAATAATCCATAAAACTGAACCATTAAATTAAAACTCATGTGCCCTGTTAAGAGTATTTTCATCCAAATCTTTGTTTGAAGTTTAGTAAAGATTTATCATATTCTTTCCAATTTCCAATATCAAACCAAGCGCCTTCGCTGACAGGAAAAACGCCTACTTTGCCATTTCGAGCCAAAATACTTTCCATCAAATGCGTAATGTGATACAAACCTTCCTCTTCTGGAATTTCTGCAATTAAATGTGGTTCTAAGATATAAACTCCAGCATTCACATAGTACGTTAAATTTGGTTTTTCGGTCAGGTTGGTTAGTAAACCATTTTCTGAAAGTTCCATTGTTCCATAAGGAATATTGTATTCTTTGATAGCGGCTACTGCGGTCAGTTCATTTTTATTATCTCTATGATATTTTAGTATATTATGATAATCTTGATCGATCAAAATATCGCAATTTGAAACAAAGAACGTCGTCTTAATAATGTCTTTAAGTAAACGCAAACTCCCAGCGGTTCCCATTGGAGAATCCTCTTTAAAATAATGGACATTGTACTCCTTATTTTCGACAGAATCAAAATGAAATTTAATAAAATCTGCTTTGTAATTAACCGACAAATAAAAGTTTGTACAACCTTCCTCACAGAAAGAATCAATAATCGTTTCTACGATTGGTTTTCCGCCCAGTGGTACCAAAGGCTTAGGAATAACATCTGTAATCGGTTTCAAGCGAGTTCCTTTACCTCCTGCCATAATAACAACAGGGATATTGTCTATATTTTTTTTCTTCTTTTGTCGAGAATCATATCGATCTCGCCAAAAAATCACGTCTACTAATTTCTTTTCAGCATCAAGAATAGGTAACACCTCAATTCTTCGTTCCTCCATCATTTCCCGAATTGCTTCTGGTGAATCTTCTATTGTTCCTACGGTTATGTTGGTTCTTAGAACGTCTTTCACAGCATAGTTCAAATTGCCTTTCGATAAAATTTGACGTTGTATATCTCCTATACTAATCAAAGCAAAATAAGCGGCTTCTTTAGTAACTATTAATGATTTACAATCATTTTCGTCCATCTGTTTCATCGCAGCAATTAAGGTTGCTGAAACATCTATTGTCAAATTTTTTATCTCTTCTAAATTGTATTTCATGGTTTCTATTTTAGAACCTATTCAAATGTTAGTGCCTTTTATACAAGCGATAACCTCTATTCAGTTTGATTGCTTGCATCCTAATCTGCCACAACGACCTCATTCCTTTCCTTAAGTATGGTGTCAGACACTTTGAAAGTGTCTGACACCATACTTACCCACTACTTAATAGCTTTTGTTACACTGTAATTAGTTTGATTATTAATAATTTAACTAAATCAATAATTCAAACCTATCTTATTAATAATCAAAGCGAAGCACTCATGCAATAAACTAATATAATTTAGCTACGCTGAGCCTTTGTTACTTACGTGAGGTCGCTACGCTTAGTTCGGGTTTTCCACGGAGTAATATTTTTAATAACAAAACATAAAAAACACCTTATATTAAGTAGATGGACAAAAATAATTAACACTAAAATAGGGCATCTTTTGTCCATCTACTTAGATTCAATTAGTTCAAGCGTTTACCAACTCTCAGTTTAACTTCCTCAATATTCCAATCCAGTATTTCGATAAAAGAATCTTTAGTTTTCACTATAAATCCATCCAACGTTTTACCAATTACTTGCCCAGGGATTCCCTTATAAACAGGAGCTTGATCAATTAATCGAACTTTATTAATTTTTAAGACCTCATCGGTTCCTTTTACACGAGTATGCGCCATTGGTCCAGGCACACAAATTGCTCGAACAAAATTAAATATTTCTCTACTGGTTTGATTCCAATCCAAGCATTCGTCTCCCACTCCACGTTGCCCACAATACATACCGACAGGATGTATTTCTTTTTGGACAAGTCGTGTATAATCTTCCTTTTGGACTAATTTAATGCCATCGTAAATAATCGTAGCACACTCCTCATAGGCTATTGCTAATAAAGATTGATAATCATCCTTATCTGTAATAGGATAAACTCGCTGTAATATAATATCGCCCGTATCAATTCCTTCGTCCACAAAATGCACCGTAATTCCAAATTCTTTTTCGTCGTTAATTAAACTCCAATTTAGAATATTCCGCCCTCTATAAAAAGGTAATTTACCTGCATGACAATTAATAATACCATGAGGGGTAGCGTTCATAATTTCTTTTTTAAAGATTTGATTATAACTCATCGAAACCAATAGATCTGGTTTATAATCTTTAACTTTTTGAATAAACTCAGGTCGGTTCACATGAACGTTGCTGATATAATCTATCCCGTACTCCTCCGCAAAACGTTTAAGGGTATTATCTTTGGTATCATTTCGAGGGACAATAAATAAGACCTCTATTGATTTATCTTGAATAATTTTTTTGAACGCTAAGTGCGACCAAGGTCCATCTGCAAAGTATCCAATTTTTATTTTTTCCATCTAGTAATAAATTATCGTGTAAGCAATCAAAGCAAATCCTTAGTACCTTTTGATTTAGTGGCTATTTATTTATCAAAAATAACACTACTAGGAATGTTAACAATACGATCTGCTAAGTACGTTGCATTAGGAATGGGTATTTCTAACGTATTTGGGTACATTGGTAAACTAGTCATCAGATCCCAGATAGGGCGTGTCATGACAGCATTTTTATTGGTTGCTTCCAAAAAAGCTATTTTTTCAGCAGCGTCTTTTAATAAGACAGTATTTAACCAAAAATTAGCGGTCGTTCCCTTTTGTTCCCACTTAAAAGCCATCTCTTGAGATTCAAAAAACAGCTTGTAAGCTGTCGCTAAAGCCCTTTTTTGTTCCAAAAATTGTGGCAAACACTCTAATTGGGCACAAATCAAGGCGGCATTAATGTTGGGCATTCTATAATTAAACCCTAAAACTTCGTGCCGATAAGCCCAAGAATGGGGTTCCTTCGCCGTTGTCGTGATGTGTTTTAATTTTTTCCCTAATTCTATGTCATTTGTAACCACACATCCACCACCTCCAGCAGTCACTATTTTGTTTCCATTAAAACTAAAAACACCTAGTTTACCAAACGTTCCAGTATGCTGGTCTCCGACCCAACTCCCCAAGGACTCCGCAGCATCTTCTACGACCTCAATGTTCCATTCTTTACAAACGGCAACAATTTCTTGAATAGCACAAGGAAATCCAAAGGTATGCATGGGCACACAAGCTCTAATTATTTTACCTGTTTTCTTATTAATGCATTGTCCCGTTTTCAATTCGCAATGTTCCTCCAAAAAAGCACTTAAGCGCTTAGGACACATCCCCATCGTATCCAAATCAACATCCACAAATACAGGTGTTGCCCCTGTATATTTTATAGCATTACAAGTTGCCACAAAGGTTAAGGGCTGTGTAATAACTTCGTCTTCTAGTCCTACGCCCAAAACGTGCAAGGCAATGTGCAAAGCTGCGGTTCCATTCATGGTTGCCACCACACTTTTCGCCCCTGTTATCGCTTTCATGTCTGCCTCAAAGCGATCGACAAATTTGCCAACCGAAGAAACAAAGGTAGAATCAATACACTCATTCAGGTATTTTTTTTCATTCCCTACAAAAACAGGCACGTGCAAAGGAATAAAGCCTTCTGGAAAATGAGATTTGATCTCTTCAATTACATTCTTAAACATTATAAATACCAGGTTTATAGCTTCTTAAATTAGTCTTATCCGAAAACCATTCAATAGTTTCCGACAAACCCTGTTCCAAAGTGTACTGAGGTTTCCAATTGGTGTGTTCTATAATTTTAGAATTATCACCAAACAAACGGAATACCTCTGATTTTGCAGGACGAATGCGCTGCTCATCTTGCACGATTTTAGCCTGGGGATTAATCAAGGTAAGAATGGTATCTGCCATTTCTTGCATGCTAATTTCCGAATTGGTTGCAATATTACAATCCTGGCCAATCAAATCACTAGAATTAGCAATTGCAATAAAGCCTTTGGCGGTATCTTTTACAAATAACAAATCTCTCGTAGGCGTCAAATCACCTAGCTTAATTTCTTCAAAACCAGCTAATAGTTGTGTAATAATCGTTGGTATAATTGCTCTGGCCGATTGTCTTGGTCCATAAGTATTAAAAGGTCGTACAATCGTTACAGGTAAGTCAAACGAACGATAAAAGGACTCTGCCATACAATCGGCTCCGATCTTAGAAGCAGAATAAGGAGATTGCGGTTGTCTTGGATGTGCTTCTGTAATTGGAACAAACTGAGCCGTCCCATAGACTTCAGAAGTAGAAGTAACCAAGACTCGCTCTACCTTCAAATCTCTGGCTGCTTGCAAAATATTTAGCGTTCCTTTTATATTCGTATCCACATAAGAATCTGGAGAATGGTAAGAATAAGGAATCGCAATTAGTGCTGCTAAATGATAGACAATATCACAACCTTCCATCGCTACTCGTACACCATTGGGATCTCGAACATCTCCTGTGAAGATGTCTACTTTATCTAAAATTTCTTGTGGGAGGTTATCCAACCAGCCCCAAGTATTAAAAGAATTGTACATACAAAAAGCCCGTACCTCGTAGCCTTCATTTAATAACTCTTCTACCAAATGACTTCCAATGAATCCGTCAGCTCCTGTTACCAGCACTTTTTTTTTGCTCATACCTTTATTTTCTAATCGTTATAGATTT
>CACVAQ010000540.1:6801-11761 GCA_902727865.1 uncultured Aureispira sp.
CTAAGCTCCTGAGCGCTGCGCTTTAGTTCGCTTCCTTCGGATTTTCAACGGAGTAATGAGATTCTATTTTTAACTGTTTTTGTTAATGTATAAAATTGTTCTCTTTTTTCATCGGACCAACCTTCTATGCCTTCAAAAATCAATTTCTGTGTTTGGTTCTTTTTCACATGCGTTAACGCCAATAAATCCTGCACTTTTTTTTCAGTCAATTGAATGTCCAAAAAGGATAACATTTGATGGATCGTTTCTAATTTTCTAGCGTTCTCTTTGGTAAAAAGATCTTCAAAATGAATGTGTAAACAAATGGATTGATTTTCCTCTAGGAAGTCCAGTAATATTTCGTTGCACTTACTCCAATACCAAGCAATTTTTTGCATTCTAGAAAAAGTTTCCCAATCTTTTTGATAAGGATCGCCTTCTATATCGGCTGCTTTTAAACGGATTCTTTTGTCTTTTTCACCATAAAAATAAAAGGCACCATCATCTAGGGGAGATTTATTAAGCGCTGATTTTATATAGGTTTCGGGTTGTCGAGTAAGCACAATAAACTTTGCTTTCTTAAACGTTGCTTTTGTTTCTGGTAATAACAGAGACAAAAAGGGATTGCACTCTACATAACGTTTAATTCGTTGAGCACAAAAATTTCTCAAATAAGGATCTCTTTTTTGAAAAATAGATTCAGCGACACTTTTAGTCGACTTTTTTCCACGATACTTTTCCATACTTAAATCAAAAAAATCGGGCTGTGGCTCGTGAACAGCAAAAGTATGTTGATCTACATTATTAAAAAAAGTCTCAAAAAACTTAGTTCCTGTACGTCCTGTGCTAACCACAAATACAGCATCTAGCTTCGACGGGGTTAAGTGTTGATAATAATGTCGTTGATTACCAATTTTAGTTGCAATTTTTTTAAACATGATGAATCATTCCGTCTAATAAAACCATATTATTGCTTCGGTTTGGCTGTCCAACAGACCAGAAATCACCAGGAAGAATCGTCAAAGTAAATGCATTACTAATGTTGTCTAACATGTGCTCTGCCTGAGTCCCCCCTTCTGTCGCAACTAATTTAATATCGTACAAACCGCCTCGTATTGCCAAAGACGGAATGTCTAAGATAAATTCACCTGTTGAATTAAATTCATTAAATTCCATTCCCATTTCGTCGCTAGAATAGCCCAGCACTCTATTTTCGTTCTTATCCCAAAAAGTGACTCCTAGCAAAAAACGATTACTCAAAATAGGGCCATTTGTTTTATAAGAAATGACGAACTGTGCTTTATCTCCAGATATAATTTCTTGAGTAAGTCCTCCTAAGTTATTAAGCATTTTAACTTCCGTAAAGACTAACTTACCATTCCCTCCTCGATCCGTTCGATCCGCTAAATGTTGCGTCATATCCACCTTATTACTAGTTAAGTAATAATTAATACTTTCGTCAGGTGTGCCATCAAATACTTGCATTCCTTGATCTAAAACAATCGCACGAGTACACAAGGTTCGAATAGACCCCATATTATGACTTACAAAAAGAACCGTTCTTCCTCCTCCTCTACTAACCTCTTTCATCTTTCCGATTGCCTTTTTCTGAAACTCGGCATCTCCTACAGCGAGTACTTCATCTACAATCAATATCTCAGGTTCTAAAAAGGCGGCTACCGCAAAGCCCAACCGAACCCGCATTCCAGAAGAGTAGCGTTTGACAGGCGTATCGATGTACATCGCACAACCTGCAAACTCAACAATTTCATCAAATTTTTCGGTAATTTCATTGCGTTTCATCCCTAGAATAGCTCCATTGAGATAAATATTTTCTCTTGCCGTCATTTCAGGATGCATTCCTGTTCCGACTTCTAACAAAGAGGCAATTCTTCCTTTGGCTTTAATAGAACCTTGTGTAGGAGCGGTTACTCTAGAAATTAATTTTAACAAGGTTGATTTCCCTGCACCATTTTTACCTATAATACCTAAAACTTCTCCTTTTTGCACCTTAAAATCAATATCCTTAAGTGCCCAAACATACTCCGATTTAGATTGAATAGAACGATCGTTCACTTGTCCCACCAAACTATAAGGGTCTTCTTTACCTCTTAGCTTTGCCCATAACCGATTTAGGTCATGCGAAAGTGTTCCAGTGCCGATTTCTCCTAAGCGATACTGTTTCGATAATTTTTCAATACTTAACGTTACATTTGACATTTATTGATTATATTTCAATATAAAAATCATTCGATTTATTTTTTCGATTCTTTGACAATTTTTGCCACAGCGGACTCTTTTTCTTTTTCATAGCAGTAGATTTTTGGTCGTAAGTCATTGGCTAATAGCTTTTTTGACTTAAACTTATAACATACGACTTATAAAAAATAGTAAAACCAAAGCTATTCTGTGTAGGCTGGCAAAAACTGTCAAACAAGCATTTTTTCTTTTAAATACACAACAGGGAAACTAAATAGTCTATACCGTATCTACAAAACTACGTTCTGTTCTGTTAAAGATTAAGATACCAAGAATTAAGACGGCAAAAGTAACCACACTAGCATAAATTAGCCCTTCTACGGTTAGCATTCCTTCTCCTAGAAAGATTCGTTTGAAAGATTCTACGATATGGGACAAGGGGTTGTAAAACATCAGTTGTTTTAAGGTTCCATCAGGTAAGTTACTCGCTGGATAAATAACAGGAGTGGCATACATCAATAGTTGTACTCCAAACTGTAATAAGAACTTTAAGTCTCTATACTTCGTGGTCATTGCACTAAAAATCAAGCCAAAGCCCAAACCCAAACCAGCCATTAAAATAACTAAAATCGGCAATAGCCAAATTAGACTGAATTGAAACGGCACAGAACCTAAACTAAACCCATAATATAGATACACGATTAAGAACAGCACTAGTTGTATAAAAAATTTAACTAATCCAGAAACTACTTTGGACAGGGGCATGATTAGCCGAGGAAAATAGACTTTTCCAAAAATATTAGCATTTGTAGTAAAGGTGTCAGAAGTTTGAATAAAGCAGTCTGAAAAATAGGTCCAAATAATAATTCCTGCTAAATAAAATAATGGCGGGGGGACTGTACCGACTTCAATTTTTGCAATCGTCCCAAAGACGACCATAAACATTAACATCGTTAATACAGGTTGCACAATAAACCATAAGGGTCCTAAAACGGTCTGTTTATAGACCGTTACAATATCCCGTTTAACAAACATAAACAACAAATCACGGTAATCCCACAACTCCTTTAAATCTACATCTAATAAACCTTTATGGGGTTTGATTACTAGATCCCAATTTTCTTTCATTTATTTCGCTTTGGTTTTGTGTGCTATTTACGGCATTTTAAGTAAGCAAAGATAGGTTTTAGTATTGAATAACAAAAGTTTCTTATTCTTTTTCTAAATTGCTCTAATAGCACAAAATCAATCCTTTGTTCCTCTTTTAATGCTTTACGTTAGCCAAGTATATTCCAAAAAAAACAGCTAAAACCCCTAAAACCAAACTTAAGATTAAATACACGACGGCCCACATCGTCAAGCCTACTTGACTTAGCGCTAGGGTCTCTTTAGAAAAGGTGCTGAACGTGCTAAAACCGCCACAAAACCCTGTTCCAAGTAAGAGTTTCCAATGGTCTGATAAATTATCTCGAAGCAGATAATTGGTTAAATAGCCCAGCACAAAACAAGCACAGACATTTGCCATTAAGGTCGCTATAGGAAATCCAATATTAGAGCTTGGTAAGAACAAGCTTAAACAATAACGGCAAAGACTGCCTAGTCCTCCCCCCACAAATACAGCCAATGCATTCAACATAATCTTAAGTTTTCTGTTTTCTTCGCAAAGCATATTCAACAATACCTGTCAGTACCGTTCCCAAAAAAATGACCACGCCAAACAAAGGAAGCGTTCCAATCCATTGTAGTTCAAAAACAACGCCTATAAAGATTAGGTTTACAAGACCTAAAGCTGTTGTCCCTTGCAAATGGCTAAAGCCTAAATCTAATAACAAATGATGTATGTGGGTCCGATCTGGATTAAAAGGAGAGTTGCCTTTCAGTATCCGTAAGGTAAAGACTCTTAAGGTATCAAACAATGGAATAATTAAAATTCCTACGGCAACAGCTGGCACAGAGCGTACGCTTCGAGCATTAACATAGGTAATATTAGATTGAATAAAAGAAATGGCTAAAATAGCGGCTGTTAGTCCGATTAATAAAGAGCCCGTATCTCCCATGAATATTTCTGCGGCGATGTTATACCGCAAAAACGCAACTAGAGCACCTGCCAAAGCAGCCGCTATAATCGCTAAATCGGGTCGGTTCATACAATAAAACCAATAACCAAAGGTTCCACAGATAATACACCCGATGGTCCCAGAAAGCGCATTGATTCCATCTATTAAATTGAAGGCATTAATAATTACAATAATGGTAAAGATGGTTAATGGAATGCCTACAAAGTCAGGAATCGTGTAAACACCAAAAATTCCGTACAAACTGGTCAGTTGTATCTTGGCAAAGTAAACCAATAGAAAGGCTGCAAAAATTTGCCCTGCAAATTTTTTGGAAGGAGATAGAGGAATAATATCGTCTTTTGCGCCAATTAGAAAAATGACAATAAAAGCACACAAAATATATTGTAAATGGGAAGGCTGCTCATGAAAAGGCACCCAAAAAGTAGTAGAAAAAATCAGTCCCGCAAAAATACCTAAACCGCCTAAAGTAGGTACACTCTTGGAATGAGAACGGCGTTCTCCTGGTTCATCTACCAAATTTTTCTCCACAGCTACCTTGATAATCGAAGGTATCGCAAAGTAAGTAATTAGAAAGGCCGTTAAAAAAGCTGGAATTATATCGTACATCCTTTATCTCATGCTTTTTGTGACAATTAATATCAGGGAGGTTGGTTTAGGAACAGTAAAGAAATAAGATGAACATTTGAATAATATTTTTGCCTCAA
>CACVAQ010000541.1 GCA_902727865.1 uncultured Aureispira sp.
TTAAAACATAGCTTAAATAAGTAACAATAGGTTTTAGTAGTAAATAAAAAAATCCTGCGTAACATGAGTTAAGTACTTAATTTGCCTCTAATGTTGACGAGAATTTGAACAGGGTTTTATTCCCCGTTCAAATTCTCAATCGTTTAATAAGGGCCGTCTAAGACAAGACACAAAATTGGATGGTCGAGGAGATAGTGCCTTTCTATATCCAAAATTCACATTATGAATAGAGAATTTCTTTTAAACTTAGTGTTCCTTATTTCAATCAACTTGATTATCAAACCATTTTATGTGTTTGGAATTGATTTGAAGGTACAGAATGTCGTCGGAAACTATAGCCTCTATTTTGCCCTATTAAATTTCTCTTATATCTTCCAGATATTTAGTGACTTAGGCATACAGCAATACAACAACCGAAATATTGCACAGCACGATTATTTATTTGATAAATACTTTTCGCACATTTTAGGCTTGAAAGGAGGTTTATCGCTCGTCTTTATGTTCCTCTCTTTGGGCAGTGCCTTGTTGTTGGGATACGGTTGGGAAGAGTTATACTTATTGACTTTTCTCCTCTTCAATCAGATCTTTATTACGTTTACGTTCTTTTTCCGTTCCAATATTTCTGGCTTACAGCACTATCGTTTAGATAGCCTTTTGTCTATTCTAGACAAGCTGTTGATGATGGTGATTTGTGTTCCTTTACTTTGGGGGCCTTGGGTCACGTCCTTTCAAATTGAATGGTTTATTTATGCTCAAACCCTAGCTTTTGGTTTAACGGCCTTGATTGCTTTTGGTTTGACTCGTTCTTATTTGAAAGGTAAATTAGTGTTGTCGTGGAATCGACCCTTGTTAAGTGCCATTCTAAAGCAGAGTATTCCGTTCTCTTTAGTGGTGCTTTTAATGAATATTTATACTCGGATAGATGCCGTTATGATCGAACGCTTATTGCAAAGCTCCAGCACAAACGAAAGTATCGAACAAGGCAATATTTATGCTGCTGCCTACCGATTGTTAGATGCCATCAATATGATTTGCTTTTTGTTTGCAGGTTTGTTGTTGCCGATGTTTGCTCGAATGTTAAAAAATAAAGAAAATATTCAAGCACTTTGGAAATTGAGTAGTAGTCTGATGCTAACGATTACGGTCAGTTTTAGCGTTGCGGTGTGTTTTAATGCGCCCGAAATTATGTCTTTATTGTATGTTAATTATACTCCTTCGATGTCAGAAGTGCTTATTTTGTTAATGATTGGCTTTAATTCAATTGGAATTATTCACATTGTAGGAACTTTATTAACCGCCAATGGCAACCTTATGGCAATGAACATCGTCTTCGTCGTAGGTATTGTAATTAATATTTGTGCCAATTATTTTTTAATTTTGGAATATGGGGCTTGGGGAGCTGCAATTAGTACGATTATCACGCAGTCGTTTGTTGCGATAGCAGAATTAGAGCTTGCCCGAAGAACCTTTTTAGTAGCCTTTAAGGCACTTTTTTTCGTACAAATCCTAGTATTTGTACTTGGCGTAGGAGCGATTAATTGGGGTTTAGAAGCCTTGACAATGCCTTGGTTTTTGAGTTTTGTTTTAGCTGGTTTGCTCTCTGTTGTTTGGGCCTTAATTACTAAAATTATAGATGTGGGTGGCATTTTAGGCATTATTAAACCAAAAACCATATAATTTTTCTACTTTTGCAATTATTTATGAATAATTACCAAAGAAATTTTGACCTTGTTCAAAAAATAGGTTTTCAAATAAAATATAGATGTTACAATGAGTAAAGAAAAAAATAGTTATTCTTTATTAGATATTATCGGTATTCTTTTTCGATGGAAAAAGCCCTTATTTACTCTAATTTTATGTACTACAATTGGAGCGATAGTAGTCACTTTATTATTAGACGATTATTATACCGCTTATGCCACCTTTGTTCCAACAAATGAGGAACAAAAATTATTTGATTCAGCAGGGAACTTGACTTTGTATGGTGGAGATGATGCGGTTAGTCGTGTCTTAATCTTCGCAGAATCCTCACAGTTTGTGGATCATATGATTAAGAAGTTTAATCTGTCAGAACATTACGGTATTGACAGCAGCACTCCTAGAGGGCGGAACAAAATTGAGAAGCAGTTTAAAAAACTCTACGATATTAAACGGAACAAGCACAGTGGTCTGGAAATTTCTATCCAAGATAAAGATCCTGAAATAGCCTTTAATATGGTTTTGGCGGCACTGGATAAAATCGAAGACTTGTATCGTTCGGCTACTTCTGGAAACAAAGGACTGATTAAAGAGACCTACGAAAAAGCCATTGCAGAAAAAGAAGCGGAACTGATCACCGTTGCGGATACGCTAACGACCTTGCGTAAAAAGTTCAATATTTTTGATGTGAACCAACAAAGTAAAACACTTTCTGGAATGTTGTCTGGACTGGAAGGGAATTTGGCTTATGATAAAGCGAAGTTACTTAGTTTTATAGAAATGAATGCGCCACGAGATTCAATTGTGAATGTATCGTCTCGTATTGCAGGGGGGGAGGAACTTCGTAAGTTGATGCGAGGAGGTTCCCTTAATAATCTTGACGTAGAAACCTCTTCAGATATTTATGCTTTTAATCAAGGGCGAGATCCTGTAATTTATTGGGAAACCAAAATTGCGAACCTAAATGAAGAGCTTTCTTTAATTATCACACAATTTGCCAAGTTTAAGACACATGCTTATTCTAATATAGCAGGGATTATTGTTTTAGAACCAGTACAAGTTCCAAACCTTAAATCGTATCCAATTCGATCTTTTATGGTCATTGGATCTACTTTAGTTGCAATTATTTTAGGAGTTATAGGGGTATTAATCTTAGATACGTACAAACGCATCGATTGGAAAGAAGTTTTATATGAGAAGCCAGTTAATCATACGTAAAAGTTTACAGAATCTATTTGTTGGTTATGCTTTTTGTATTGTGAGTTCGATAATGGCAGCGCTCTTTTTTGAGACGCCGATTCCATTATTATTCCCTGTATTAATAGCCTTTGTTTTTCAACTATTGATAGATTACGAGAAAATTTATTTTCTACTATTTTTATCTATTCCTGTATCTACAGAAGTATTTTTAACCGACCATTTGGCAACGGATCTCCCAACAGAACCCCTTATTGTTGGGTTAATGATCGTTTATTTTTTGATTTTACTAACGAAGCCATTAACGCTAGATAGGAAGTTTTTTAAACATCCTTTATCCTTGCTAATTTTAGCCCATGTTTTTTGGATTGCGGTGACCACCTTTACGTCTTCAGAAATAGGCTTTTCGCTTAAATTTTTGTTGGCAAAGATCTGGTATGTGGTTACGTTTTTTTACTTTGCAGGGCATCTAGCTAAAGACGAGAAAAAGATAAATTTCCTGCTTTGGTTACTGATTATTCCATTGACATTGGCAACGGCTAAGGTGATATTACATCACGCAACCTTACAATTTGGCTTTAAGACAATTAATGAAGCCTGTCCGCCCTTTTTTAGAAATCATGTAAATTATGCTGCGATTCTATCCGTGTTCTTACCCTTTGCCTATTACCTTAGAAAGTGGAGTGTTGGGGTGAAAAAACGGTTCTTAGAGATCGCTTTTATTACCCTTGTATTTGGTGTCATTACAGCGTATACTAGAGCGGCTTATGTTGCCTTAGCACTAATTCCTTTTGCCTATTTTATTATACGCTTACGTTTGGTGAAATTAGCAGCAGCGATTGTATTCATTGCGCTTATAGGGATTTTGTCTTTTTTGATCACAGAAAATAAATTCCTGGAACTGGTACCAACCGATCAAACGGTTGCCCATACAGAGCTTTCCGATATTGTATCGTCTACGACCGAGTTAAAAGACGTCTCTACTATGGAGCGTTATTATAGATGGATTGCAGGAGCTGAAATGATTGCCAAAAAGCCGATCTTAGGTTTTGGTCCAGGCAATTTTTACCATTTCTACAAACATTATACTTTAAATCGATTTGCAACCTATGTGAGTGATAATCCAGAGAAATCAGGGATTCATAATTATTACCTAATGACGACTTTAGAGCAAGGCTTTATCGGCTTGATTATCTTTCTATTGTTAATTTATAGTACGATTGTTTATGGAGAACAAGTGTATCACGAATCCGAGACACAAATCCGAAGAGATTTAGTCATGGCGGCCATTTTATCTACGATTGTGATTGATGCCTTCCTTTTGATTAATGATATGATTGAAACAGATAAAATTGGGTCTTTCTTCTTTTTTAATATTGCGATTATCGTCATTATTGATTTGGCAAATAAAAGAGATAAAGTTGCTCGAGAGTCCATAACCAATAGTACAGGAAAAATAGAAAATACGCCTTAAGTCTTACTGAAATAGTAGAACCAAAGCCATCCTAGTATGGGCTGGGAAAAGGGGCAAAAAAACAAAAAAAGCAGCGAATAGATCCAATCTATTCGCTGCTTTTTTTTGTAAAGACCATTCTTTTATACCCTACTTAGAATCGTTGTACTTCGCCTTTGGGCAGCGCAGTCGTTACAAGAGCGCAAAGGATTAATATTCCTTAATTAGCGCCCCATATTTAAGAACCGTTTCAAATCCTTTGTCTTTAAAATAAGCTTTTGTTTCTTTTTCGGATTTATCGCTTGTTGCTAAGACAAAATCACCGCCCCAGCCTCCTAGAGATTTGACTTCACCCCAGTAATCTTCAAAATAAAGTTCTTTAGCTCTTGGCTGCTGAATGATACTTTGTACCAATATTTCGTGCTCTTCTATTAAGGCCTCAAAATCTTCCAGATTATGCGTGTATTGAGCAATATCATGTGTTATCTGTGTAATGCGAGGCAAGGGTTCTTCCCGTTGCTCAGGAGGCGTGATGGTATAATGCACCAAAGCTTCCTTCGAACTCTGCTTTTTTCCTAGATGGACAAAGTACAACTGTTCTTTAAATTCGGGATTGAAACCAGATTTATCCCAGCGATTATTACCATTAAATTTTTGGAACAACAAAGGTCCCTCTGATTTAGCCGCCACAATGTCATAACCAGAACCGCCCATCGTGTTTTCTAGCAATAGAAATGGATCGACCTGTGCCCATTCCGCAATCATTGTAATCAACGTAGAGCTAGAACCCAAGCCCCAGTCTCTAGCAAATTCTAGGACAGATTTAGCTTCCCAAGTTCCTTCGGTTTTTCTTAAAAACTTAGAATTTAAAGATTTAGCTTCTCTCAGAATACTTTGCAGCGTTTTAGCTACTTTCGCATGATCGTCGTCCCCATCTGATTGAAGTATTTTTAGACCAGGCAAGGTAAAGCTTGCTTCAAACCAAATGGCATCCTCATTAGAATAACTTTTCCAAATCAATTGAGAATCGCCTGTTGAGTTAGATTGTTGAATATCCAATGTTTGTCCAAGTTGGGTCGGTAAAGCTAAAGAAACCGCTCCTTCTGTAACAAAATACTCCCCAGTTAAGAGTAGTTTTCCGTTGGTACGCATAGAAAAGCTCATAAGTAAATATTTTTGTGGTTGTGATTTTAATTTTTAATACAAGAAAACCTAAACACAGAATCGGCATTTACAAGCCTAATTCTTGGCGCATCGGTTCGTCTTTAACTCTATATTTGCTCCAGTAATCCGATAAAATCGTCTTAATTCTAGTAGCAGTAGTACTCAATTCTTTTCCGTTATCAATATACGTTTCTGCCCAACCTTCAATTTCATGAGGGAATTTTTTATAATAATGAATGGACAACGTACGTTGTGACTCTATAAACTCGACGGTATAAGTCATTAAATTTTTATTTGCCTTATTTTCGTCCAAGCTTGCAAACGCATTTTCAACATTCAAAACAGTATGCCTTAAACGAGCGGTTGCCGTATTTGGAATCAACTGAATAGAACCCGTCGGTAAAACACCAGGCGCAATTCGAATAAGATTCCAGATTTCATCTTCCAACATAGCCTGCTCTATTTGATACTCTTGGTCTCCTTCGGTTTCAAAATAGGACTTAAGCAAGACCTTATACTTATACGATTGCAAATTAAGTTGCGTGTACGTATGTCCACACCATTCTTGGAGGCTAGTTGTTGCTTTTATACTGTGTTTGTAATGGTCTAAATCAATAGGGGTAAAAATAGATTGAAGGATAGAATAGTCATAAATACCTGTTGTAAACTTTTTTGTAAAATTCAGTTTTAAAACCTTAATAACATCCTCTTTATTTCGGCTCGTATTGTTCAACTTTACTTGCTTCGATTTTGAAAAAGGCTCTGTTACAAAGACCAAGACAGCAGAGCCCGCTCGTATTTCTCCATAACGAGCTTGTTTCAGCTCATAACTTGTAATCTCTGCTTTACCTTGATACCAATACTTATCAAATTTAGGCTCATTGACGGTTGTTGGAGCAAGGACTGCTTTCGTTTTTTTAGAATTAGGAAAGGCAGAAACGAAAAGAATTCCAACAAAGGCAATAGGAATTAAATAATTGAGTTTATATTTAGAAAATAAAGCCATAAATTTTTTTTTTAGATAGCAATAAAGAATTGCCTGTCTAATATACTAAAAAAAAATAGTATTTACTATGAAAATCAATTCAATCCTACTCCTACTTGCCTGCTTTTTATTCTTAAATACGAACTTAAAAGGGCAAAAACTAATTGATGATACTAAAATTTTAAAAATACTTGTCTTTGAAAATCTAGCAAAAGACAAGAAAAAACTAGTCAGCCAAGGCGGCCGAATTAAATATAAATTGCGTGGAAATTCCAAAAAGGTTTTAATCGGAATCTTAGACGATATCAAAGATGGCGCAATGATTATTGATGGGAAAGAAGTGCGTTTTGACGATTGCTCTATGATCGCTGGGAGAGTGAGTTCCGAAGAAACTTTAGTTGGAGGCATTACAGTAGGCGCTAGTTGTGCAGGCTTAATTGTGGGAGCGGCTTTATTGGGGAACATTACCTTGGGAGGAACCGTAATTGTAGCCGCTGTGGCGGGGGTTGTTGCGGGAGTTGTTTTGATTACAAAATACAAACGCTTTAATCTTGATAAAGGATGGGAAGTCCACAGTGGACAAATTATTTATAATACAACAAATTAAGTACTATGTGTAATAAGCCCTGCGGACAACAATAAAAAAAAGGTTGACTATCTATTTGATAATCAACCTTTATACATTTTAGGTGAAGAATGGACGATTGACCAGACTTCCTAAAAAAAGAGTTACGGTTCTTTAGTCGCTTCTTTTTCTGGCTTAACCGTTACAATAATCGCTTTTTCTAAATCTAAAAATTGCTTCGCCGCCTTTTGAATATCCTCTTTTGTTAATTGCTCAATTAACTGCTCATATTCTTTGATCTGAGCTAAGTCTCTATCCGATCGGTAGTAGCTTGTCAGAGTATTCATCCAAAAACGATTTTTCTCCAAGTCACTCTCTCTAGAACGACGTTGTGTTTCACGAATTTTGTTGAAATTTTCTTCAGAAGGACCATTTTCTTGCAAGGATTTGATCTCTTCTTTTACCGCCTCGACCAATTTTTCTACATCCTCAGGAGCGCATTGGAAAAAGACCGTTACATCAGAAAGCCCCTTCTTAGGCTCTTTGCGCATACCACCACCGACATAAGGGCTATACACACCCCCTTTGTCTTCTCTAAGATTTTCACGAACCATAATACTCAAGACCTTAGACATAGAAGAGACGTTGTAAGCCTTTTTTTGACTCCATTCGTCTTCTTGTACAAAACCCATATAGACATTTGCCTGTGGTGCCAAACCTTTTTTAAGGTTATTTGTACTTGTTTTTGTTGGGTAGGTTACCCCAATATCTTTTCCTTGCTCTTTTCTATTCGTACTCGGCAAAGAACCCAAGTATAATGCTAAGGGCGCTTTGATTTTTTCTGGCTCAAAATTTCCAACCAAAACAAAGGTGAAATCACTAAAGTCAGAAAAGCGATCTTTGTAAATTTCATGCACCCGCTCAAAGTCAATTTTGTCCAAATCTTCTTCCGAAGGAATGGCCTTACGTCTTGGGTGATTATTTGTTTTGATCTTTTGAATTTCCGTTTGGAAATACAACATTGGGTTGGCACTCAAGTTACGCAACTCCTCTTTGGTTTGATCCATGACACGGGTAAACGATTCTTTATCCTTTCTAGGATTCGTACCATATAAGTGAATCAATTTTAGCATCGTTTCAAAATCTTCTACAGAAGAAGAACCAGAGAAACCCTCGTATCTTTCGCCAATATAAGGACCAATTTGAATACTAGCTCCAGTTAATTTTTTCTCTAACGCAATCTGATCAAAAGCACCAAGCCCCGCTTCATCAATAATATTAGCGGCATTTTGAGCCGTCACAAAATCTTTGTCAGCATACAAGGAGTGTCCACCTGGACTATAAGCCGTTAGCAGAATTTGATCGTTTTTGAAATCCGTCGGTTTCAAAATTACACGAACCCCATTGGATAAGGTATATTCCGTAATGTTCAAATCATTTTTAGTAAGCTTTTTCGTATCGACTACTTTCCCCGCAGTAGGTGTTTTTTCCATCAAAGGCATGTCCAAGAACTTATCTTTGTAAGGCTCAGGCTTCAAATCCTTTGCTGTATTTAATACTTTTCTAATTTCTGCTTCAGTAGGCAATTTTACGCTTGCTTTGTCTGGAGCCGTAATTACAACGGCTCTGCTTTCTTCTTTGATCCAGTCTTTTGCCAATTGGTTGACTTCTTCCAAGGTAATAGAAGGTAAAAACTCTTTGACCAACTGCATTTCTTTTTCTGCACCAAACAAGGGCGCATCTTGCAAGAAATGATAAACACATTCCATCGCTAAGTCGCTAGAACGGCTCTTGTCTCGTTCTTTGTATTGGCGTTCTGCCAATTTTTGCAAGCCAATTTTTTGACGAGCCAATTCAGTGTCCGTAAACCCATGTTGCAAAACACGTTGATTTTCACGCAACAAAATACTCAAACTACCTAAAATGCCCGTTTCCTTGGCTTCTGCACCAGCATAGTATACATCTTTAGAACGAACAAAGTTACCATAGCCCGCATCTGCGCTATTAAATGGCGCATCGTTTTCTTGTGCAATTTCACTAAAACGGCTACTCATCATGGAGTTGTACAACTCGTGCATCAAAGACGTTCTATAATCGTCTAAAGTATTGATTTTTTCTGCATCGTGTTTTGTATACAATTGTATGCTAATTCCAGTGGCTTCTTTGTCCGTTGCAATAGATACAAACGTTTCTTTATGATTTGGAACGTCAAATACTTTTTTCTCTCTAGGCTTTTCAGGATTTTTTAAACCATTAAATTTCGCCTTGATTTTTTGCTCCATTTCATCTACATCCAAATCTCCAACAACAATAATTGCTTGAAGATTAGGGCGATACCAATCTTTGTAGAACCTGCGAAAACGATCATGTGGCGCATTTTGAATAATGTCCATCAAACCGATAGGCAAACGATCAGCATAACGAGTGTTGTAAAAGACTTTAGGCCACCAAACATGACGCATTCTTTCACTGGCACCTAGTCCAGTTCTCCATTCAGATTGAATCACACCACGTTCTTTGTCAATTTCATCTGCTGCAAAGGTGATTCCTGTTGCCCAGTCACTCATGACCAACAAACCTTTGTCCACCAAGCCTTCTTTATCGGTCGGCAATTGCAACATATAAACCGTTTCGTCAAAACTAGTGTACGCATTCAAATCCGCTCCAAAACGAACGCCTGTTTTTTCTAGGAAGTTGATTAAGTCATTTTTTTCAAAATTAGTGGTCCCATTAAAAGCCATGTGCTCTACAAAATGGGCTAAACCTTGTTGGTCGTCGTCCTCTTGCATCGAGCCAGCATCCACCGCCAAACGCAGTTCTATACGATTTTCTGGGGTTGCATTTTTTCGAATGTAGTACTGCATTCCATTCTCAAGCGTGCCTGTACGTACTTCAGGCGAGAAAGGAAGCTTGGCATCCATTCCGCTAGCTGCTTCTTTGGCAACCTCTGTTGTGGCTGTTGAGCCTAAATTACCTAAGCCGTTAAGCGGCGATGGAACAGTCGTATCTGATTTAGCAACCGTCTCTTTATTTTTGCTTTTTGCACTAGAAGTTGTGTCAGAAGAACTTTTACAGCCCATTTCTGTATAACCTAGTAACACAAAAAGAAACAATGCTAAAAACTTAGATGCGTTATTCATAAGTTTTTTATTTTAATAATGATTAGGAAAAGTGTAACTTTAAGGGTATTTAAACGATAGGTATACTTTTATGCTTACCTACTTTTAGAAATAAAAAAGATGACGCAAAACGTTCATTTTATTTATTGAACATTCCTTAGGGTCTTAAAAATAGTCAAAAGCTTCTAAAGTACAGTTTTTTTTCGACTAGTACCGCTTAAAACCCCATAAAAACAGATAGATACAGGAATTAGTCTTTTCTAATAAAAAAGGCTATATTTAGTACAATTATAGAAGGAATACTAGCTGCCTAAATAGTAGGTGAATAGGCTATAAAAGATAAGAGCAATATTAAAAGATTAAAACAGGTGCTTTAATTTTTTATTGAAAATAAATATATATTATAATGGATAATTTTGAAAAGAATCAAATTATTCTCTTTTTTGTATGCTCCTTCTAATTGTTAGAACCTATCGATATTTATTTATTGACCATTCCTAAGTGCTTATAATATAGGCAAAGAGGAATGAGATGCCTCAATGATAATCAAAGCGAAGCACTCATGCAATAAACGAATACGATTTTCAACGGAGTAATGAAAATATAGAAGGTAACTTTTAAACTATTAAAAGAAAATAAATAAATACAGACAAATTTGTACTATTTTTTTTTCTTTAAAAAATTCGAAACGGTAACACTTTACTAATTCTGTTCATAAATGCTTGAAAAGAAAGATAATCAAATTTTAGAAGCTATAAAAAGAGGCGACCCAAAAGTTCTAGAAAAACTTTATGATGATAATCGCCAACCCTTTTTGGTTTGGGCAGCACAAACCTATCAATGCGAAACGGAAGATGCGGTTGGAATTTATCAAAAAGCCTACACGATTTTATATCTAAATGTCAGAAATGGAAAACTGACTAGTTTAACTAGCACGATTAAAACGTACCTTTTTTCTATTGGAAAAAATTTATTTCGAGAAAAATTTCGAGATAAACACAATAGATTAGTTAATTTAGATGATGTTAGTAATTCAAGTATTGTTGAAAATCAATTAGATAACAATATATTTGATACTTATAAAGACGAACATCAGAAAGAATTAGTACGACATCTGTTGAATGAAATAGGGAACCCTTGCAAAAAGTTATTAAACTTAATGTTCATTCAAGGGTATTCTGCTGAGGCTGTGGTGCACGAAATGGGATACAGCGATGAACGAGTTGTTCGAAAACGAAAATCTTTATGTTTGAAAAAACTTAGAGAAATGGTAGCAGAAAAAAAAGATTCAACCTTTCTATAGTCAATTGGCCCTTAAGTAGGAGATTATTGCTCTGAAATTCAGTAGATTGTGGTTTTTTGCGCATTTTGGTTCATGATTTGATTATCAAAGTGATATAAATGTGTTTTTTATCTTTTTGTTCAAAAAGACATTACTTCGTGTAGAAATTATATTAGTTTGATTATCAACAAGATAGCTTTTAATTATTAGTTTAACTAAATTATTGATAATCAAACTAATATGAAATGGTTTTTATGTTTTTTGGTAAAAAAACTAAAA
>CACVAQ010000542.1:0-9916 GCA_902727865.1 uncultured Aureispira sp.
AACAGATAAATAAAGAATTTTTAGGACGCTACTTTTGGCGCGTCGATGATTTTTACAACCATTCTGATGTCTTCGATAGGACGGTCGGGCAGCGTCGGCTCTATAGAGCGATATGTTTTTGCCTGTACAATTTTTTCTAAAACAGGGAGGCCTTCAATGAGTTGTCCAAAGACCGTATACATATTATCATACTGTGGCGTGCCACCATACATCTCGTACAATTTGATTTGCTCTGAGGTATAATCTACTTTTGTTTTTAAAGACAAGTCTTTGACTTGATGCTCTTTTAGGGGTTGTCCGTGAATAATCATGAACTGAGAACCATTAGACGATTTATCAGGATGATGCCCGATGCCTGTATGAAAGGCGCATAATGCACCTTGTCGCATAATGAACTTGGAGGAGATTTCGGCAGGAATTCTATTCTCTGCATTCCCCATACCCAAATATTGTTCTGGAGGAACGGAGTCTCTAGAATCAGGGTCTCCCCCTTGAATCATAAAATTAGGTTGTACTCGATGAAACAAAAGGCTGTCGTAAAAGCCCTCTTGTGCCAGCTTCAAGAAGTTGTCTCGATGCTTGGGCGTTTCATTAAAAAGCTCCAAAATTATTTCTCCATATTGGGTCGTAATAGAAACTTTGGGTCTAGGAAGTGCTTCTATCGCATCTCGCTCCTCTGCCACAGGGTCCGAAGGAGTCGCAGGAGTACAGGCACTGATCAAAAGTCCCATGAATAGAAATAAGTAGATTTTATTTTGCATGAATTAACTGTTCTTTACGTGTTCAATATATTCGGCTATTTTTTTTCTTAGCAAGACCTCTTGTTGAGGGCGTCCAGCAGGAGGGATTGCCAATTGTTTCCAATGCGGCCAACCATCTTCGTCGTATCCTTCTAGTTCATAATAACCATCGTAGCTCAATAAGCGACAGACCGCAATGTGCATCAAGTCTTGTCGGTCTTCTTTGGTAAACTCATCTCGAAGTTGCCCCAGTTCTTGCAGTCCAATGGCAAACAAAATACCTTGTAAATCGGGCAATTTATCTAAGCCTAACATTGCCTTGATTTCAAACCGTGTACTGAGCCACAAGGCATCCCCTTCTTGACTGTCGTCATACAACTCATCTTCTATAATATCTATACCGTCAAATTCTGCCATGGTCTATTTTTTCTGATAAAAACGTTTGGTTCGTTTCGTTCCTAAGCCTTATGCATTGGATTGGTCTTGGACATAAGTTATTATTACTAACGAAAGTAAAGACAAATATATGTCTATGCAATGGGTTTTTTATATTTTAGATTATAATAATTTTTGAAAATGCAGTAGATTTTAAATCTAGTAAAAAAAAGAGCAGGTATCCGAAAGGTTTTAGTGTTAATTATTTTTGTCCATCTACTTAATACAGTGTAACAAAAGTTATTAAATAGTGGGCAAGTATGGTATCGGACACTTTCAAAGTGTCTGATACCATACTTCAAGTACCTTAACTATTCTTTAGGTATAATTATTTGATTTTTGATCTATTGAAACTTTTTACACACTGACTTAATCCTAGGGCAAAATAGTAATAATTAATCACAAGCGCATTGCCATTTCTTGACGCCCTTGTGTTCCGAGCAAGTCCCCCTTCCTGTGGCATAACTCTTTATTCCGTCTTTGCAAATTGCGCCCACTCGATCCGCTCTATCATCGTCTTCGTCACAAGGACACATCGGTATGTTATATTGATAATGCCATTCTTTTTGGATAAGATGATACGTTCCTAGAGGAATGCTAAGAACGAAGAGCAAAATCCAAACGAAGGAACGTTGATGGTCGGAGTCTACTTGTTGTTCGAATTTTCGTTCGACCCAATACCAAATTAAAATCAAGGGAAGGGCAATCGCTAAAGCAATGCCATATTTGCTAAAAAAAGAACTATAGTGTCCAATATATTGTACCAAAACAAAGCTAGTGATTAGAATAAAGCCGATTAACAATGCTTTGAATTTAGATTTTAAATAGTTGAGTAGCGTAAGAATTGGTTTCATATGAAATGCTTTGATAAAAATTAGACGTTGCTTATAAAATCACTTCGTGGAGGAATTGTATTAGTTTATTGCATGAGTGCTTCGCTTTGATTATTAATAGGGTAGCTTTGGGTTATTAAAATGAATAAATTCTTGATAATCAACTTTTAGTCTAATCTCTAAAAAATTTAATCCCAAAGCTTACTTTTTCTTAGGAATGTTCATCTTATTTTTTTACTATTCCTTATTAATGCAAAAATTAGCTGCGCTGAGTTTTTGAGTTGTCAAAGAACCCCTTTTTTTTTGTTAAAAAGCTAGAATGGAAAGTGAAAAATAATTTTTTGAAGCGCTTAATGCCTCTGCTTAGAACATGTTCGAGATAGAATTGTTATCTTTGGAGTTCTTCCATAGAAATTATAATCCAGTATGAATTTAGAGCAACTTTTTCAGCAATATACAACCGATTCTCGCAGTACCAAAATCGTAACTGCCCTCCATAAAAAAACACGCCCAGCCTTACAACTAAAAGGCTTGGTTGGATCACAACCTGCTTTTGTAATGGCAGCGATTAATAAACTGAGCCAAAAGCCCTTTTTAGTGATTGCTTCTGACAAAGAAGAAGCCGCTTATTGGCAAAATGATATTAGCAGTTTATTGCCCAAAAAACGAGAAGCCTTCTTCTTTCCCGATTCTTATCGACGTCCAATGGGCTTTGATAAATTGGATCGAACCAATGTTTTGCAGCGAACAGAAACGGTCAGCAAATTGGTGACCCATCCCAATATTCCTTCTATTGTGGTGACCTATCCAGAAGCTTTGTTTGAAAAGGTTGTTGCGCCTTCTAGTTTAAAAAATGCGGCGATTGAAATCAAAGTGGGAACGGAATTAGATGTTCCTTTTTTGGTCGAAATATTGGTTGACTACGGTTTTCTGAGAGTCGATTTTGTTTATGAGCCAGGGCAGTTTTCTGTTCGAGGAGGCATCATTGATATTTATTCTTATGGGAACGAACACCCTTATCGAGTCGAACTATTTGATGTAGAGGTAGAGAGCATTCGAACCTTTGACCCAACGACTCAATTGTCTACTCGGAAGATTGCTTTTGTGACAATTGTTCCCAATGTGAACACGGAATTTGAGGCAAAAGAAAAAGTTTCTTTATTAGAAGTATTGCCTCCTGATACAGCGGTTTGGATAGGAAATGGGCAAATGTTGTTGGATAAGTTGCAGGTTTGTTTTGAAAAGGCAAGGGAATTTCAATTAACAGAAGAAGAGGCGATACATAAAACGAGGGTAGAGGAAGCCTTGTTGTTAAAAGGCGCTGCTTTTTTATATCCAAGAGAAGTGATTGGAGCCTTACAGCAATATTCGGTTTTAGAATTGAGCAATGAAGCCCTCTTGGAAACGGCAACGGTGATCAACTATAAAACAACGCCACAGCCAAGCTTTAATAAGAACTTTAAAATTCTGATTAAAAACCTAGAAGAAAACACTCAAAAAGGCATTACCAATTATATTTTTGCTGAGAATAGCAAACAAATTGAACGCTTCTATAATATTTTTGAAGATTTGGAGGTCGAAGTCAAATGGCATGCGATTCCGAATGCCATTCACCAAGGGTTTATAGATTATAAACTAAAAATAGCCGCCTATACCGACCATCAAATTTTTGAACGCTACCATCGTTCTCGGTTGCGGATTGGTTTTGATAAAAATACCGCCTTAAAAATAAAAGCACTCAGCGAATTAAAACCTGGAGATTATGTCACGCACATGGATCATGGCGTGGGGCGTTATGGGGGTTTAGAAAAAATTGAGTTGCAGGGCAAAGAGCAAGAATCGGTCAAGTTGGTGTACAAAGATAATGACATTCTATATGTTGGGATTCAGTCCTTGCACAAGATTTCTAAATTTACAGGAAAGGAAGGTTCTTCGCCTAAGGTACACAAATTAGGCTCGAATGCTTGGGCAAATACCAAGCGAAAAACCAAAAAGAAAATCAAAGAATTAGCCTTTGATTTGATTAAATTATATGCCAAACGCAAATCAACCGAAGGAATCGAATTTCCTGAAGATAGTTATTTGCAAAATGAATTAGAAGCTTCTTTTATTTACCAAGATACCCCCGACCAAGCTAAGGCAACGCAAGAGGTGAAGGAAGATATGATGAAGCCTTATCCGATGGATCGGTTGATTTGTGGTGATGTGGGCTTTGGTAAAACTGAAATTGCGGTTCGTGCGGCTTTTAAAGCCGTTGTAGCAGGAAAACAAGTGGCGATATTGGTGCCAACAACGATTCTAGCCTTGCAACATGCACAGACGTTCCGTGAGCGGCTCAAAAAATTTGATGTAAAAGTAGATTACATTAACCGTTTTAGAACGAGTAAAGAAAAAACAGCGATTTACAAATCCTTGGAAGCTGGAGAGATTGATTTGCTGATTGGAACACATTCCATTTTAAATAAAAAAGTCAAATTTAAAGATTTGGGCTTGTTGGTGGTGGATGAGGAACAAAAATTTGGAGTGGGAGCGAAGGAGAAGCTGCGAAATATGCGGGTGAATGTGGATACCTTGACCTTGACGGCAACGCCAATTCCTAGAACCTTACAGTTTTCTTTGATGGCTGCAAGAGATTTGTCGGTGATTAATACACCACCGCCCAATCGCCAGCCAATTGATACGGAGGTTCGAATGTTTAATGGGGAAATGATTAAAGAGGCAATTGATAAGGAAGTCGATCGAGGTGGACAGGTCTTTTTTGTACACAATAGAGTGCAAAGCTTGGCGGAAATGGCTTCGATGGTCAAAAGCTTGTGCCCAAATGCGGATATTGCAGTGGCGCATGGACAGATGGACCCAGCGGTTTTAGAAAAAACCTTGATGGACTTTATCAAAGGCTATTATGAGGTTTTGGTTTGTACGAATATTATTGAAACGGGTTTGGATATTGCAAATGCCAATACGATTATTATTAATAATGCGCATCATTTTGGGCTGAGTGATTTACATCAATTGCGGGGCCGTGTTGGACGTTCGAACAAAAAGGCACACTGTTATTTATTAGCGCCGCCTTTGTCTACCTTGACGGCAGATGCTCGCAAGCGTCTGAAGGTTGTGGAGCAGTTTTCGGAATTGGGGAGTGGTTTTAATATTGCGATGCGTGATTTGGATATTCGTGGTGCTGGAAATATGCTGGGAGGGGAGCAAAGTGGTTTTGTGACCAATATGGGCTATGAAACGTACCAGAAAATTCTAAACGAAGCGATTCAAGAACTCAAACAAAGCGATTATAAAGATTTATTTCAAGAAGAAATAGAAGAAAAAAGAGAATTTGTACAAGATGTGAACATTGAATCTGATTTGGATTTGATGATTCCAGATGAATATGTTGTCAGTATTCAGGAGCGATTGAGCTTGTATCAGGATTTGAATAAGGTGGAGGACGAAGAAGGGATTGCCAAATTTAAGGTCATGTTAGAAGATCGTTTTGGACCAACGCCCAAAGCGGTAAATAATCTTTTCGAAGCGATTCGAATTCGCTGGAAAGCAAAAGGACTTGGGTTTGAGCGCATCATGCTTAAAAATCGAAAATTGCGTTGTTATTTTGTGGGCGATCAGCAATCTAGCTTTTTTGACAGCAACTTTTTTGGAACTCTATTGGCGTATATTCAAAAGAAAAGCGATCATCGTTTCTTCTTAAAACAGTCTACTCGTTATTTGATGTTGGTTTGTGAGAATGTGAAGAATTTTCAAGAAACGCATTTGATTTTAGCGCGTTTGGAGAAAGAGGTTTTGACCGCAATTGAAGCGAATAAAGAGGCCTAGCGTTTTCTAAGGTTAGAAAGAGATGCTTTGAGTATTTCCCTGAAAAATGGTAGCACGCGGATAGGATAACAATAAAAAAGGTGCGTTGTTGGGTTTCAATCCAGCAAGGCACCTTTTTTATTTGAAGGCTTTTTTTTTGAAAGACTAAGATTTCAAGTTCTCAAGAATACAAGCACTACCTGCCGACAAATGCTTTTTTAGTCGACGATTGCCCCCCGTTAATTTGAGGTCCAAGGTTCCTCCATTTGGATCTGGGTATCTAACCATTTCAGTACCTGCGGTTTCTAATTGTTCTAGTTCTTTTTTAGACAACTCAAATTCATAGACATAGAAGGAGTAGATGTGTTCTCCTACAATTCGTGAAAGAGGAGGTGTTTCCGCATTTACTTCAAGGTTTATGACGGTTTCATTGTCTAATTTTAGAAGGAAGGCCGTCCCTTTTGGAACGCTTACATTTAGTTCGCCAAGATAGCTGAATCTCATTTCTAGGTATATCTTGTCTTCTTCTACTCGAAATTTGACGGCTTTTTTTCCGAAATCATACTCGACAATTTCTTTTCCAGTAAAGGCATCTTTTTTTGCTTCACATTTCTGGGCATAGCCTTTAACGGTGAAAAGGAACAACAGTAGGATTAGTAATTTTTTCATGGTTTTAATTTTTAATGAGTGACTGTTTAGAATAAATAGTAGGTAGATGCTCTATTTTATTTGTCAAAGAACGTTTTTTTAAAAGATAGACAATTGAGACAAGGTGGTAAACTCTTCCAGAAATTTCATTCCCTTGTACGAATTTCCTTTTGCATTTAATTGAGGGCTCCAGACAGCAATGGCATATTGACCTGGGTGAATGGCTATAATTCCACCTCCAACGCCACTTTTTCCTGGCAAGCCAACCTTAAAGGCAAATTCTCCCGATTCATCATAAAACCCACAAGTTTGCATGAGTGCGTTGATTCTTTTTGTTTTGCTTGGGAGCAATATTTGTTTGTTCCCTTGAATCGTTTTTCCGTTGTTTGCCAAGAACAAAAACAAGGCAGAAAGATCTTGGCAAGATAATTCAATAGAACACAAATCAAAATAAAAGTCAAGTACCTCCTCTGGTTCGTTTTTAATATTGCCAAAGCATTTAATGAAATTACACAAGGCTACATTACGGTATCCGATTGATTTTTCAGAAGAAGCAATCTTACTTGAATAATTTACATCTTGATTACCCGATAGCCCCCTGATGAACGTTAATAAATCTCTTTTAGGATCGGCTAAATTACTTAGAAGAATGTCCGCAATGACAAGTGCGCCAGCATTGATAAAAGGATTCCTTGGAATACCCCTATCTTTTTCAAGTTGTGTAAGCGAATTAAAGGCCGTACCAGAAGGTTCTACGCCCACTCTATTCCAAAGCTCTCCACTAAGCATTTGGTAGGCTAAACAGAGTGAAAGTACTTTAGAAATACTCTGGATTGAAAATTTTTCTTCAAAATTTCCCAAGCCAAAATTCATCCCAGAAAGGGTTGAAATATGAACGCCAAATTTTTTTGCATTTACATTGGCCAACTCAGGGATATAAGAAGCTAAGGCGCCTTCTTCTTTAATGCTATTAACGTCTTTGAAGACCTCTATAATTGTTTTTTTTAAATCCATTCTATTGTTTTTTTTTAGGTGTAGGACAACTAAAGTGCAACGCTCATGAGCGAAGTGAACTAAAAAATAATTAAAAAAAATATGTAGTCTTTCTCTACTCGGAGATTCAGTAGGGTAATTTATAATAAAATATAGATATAAACAATCTACAAGGAAATATATTTAAGAGATCCATTGTATTTGAGCTTAAAACGGATAGGTATATTGTATTGAACCGCTATCTTCTGATCTTTTTTTTGGTTCTTTGACAGTTTTTGCCAGCCTACACAGAATAGCTTTGGTTTTACTATTTTTTTATAAGTCGTATGTTATAATTTTAAGTCAAAAAAGCTACTAGACAATGACTTACGACCAAAAATCTACTGCTATGAAAAAGAAAAAAAGTAGGCTGTGGCAAAAATTGTCAAAGAACCTTTTTTTTCAATTCAAGGGGGATTTAAGAGGTAGGCAGGTCATGCTTTTTATAATTCGAAGCGCTTCTTTTTCGCAGCCGCCACCAGAATCTCTTAGGAGTCTACTATCTGTTCATCATTGCTAAGAGTACTTGCATGGTGTTGGTATAAAACGTAGAGAAAGTCTACGGTAGTGTAAGGAAATAGAACACTTAAAAAAGGGCATAAAAAAAAGCATCTTGAATTAATTCAAGATGCTTTGTGGCCTCTGGCAGACTCGAACTGCCGACACACGGATTTTCAGTCCGATGCTCTACCAACTGAGCTAAGAAGCCAGTATGTTTGCTTTGAAAGCGACACAAATATACGACAAATCATTCCATACCTCCAAATTTTTGAGCAATTAAAATGAAATTATTTTCTTTTTATCGTAAAAATATTTATTTCATTATGATATTTTATATATAAACGCTCTTGTGCAATACAGAGTTGTTCTAGTTTTTTGTCTAAAATAGGCATTTTTATTTCTTTTGTTAAAAAAGATAAAAGATGGTAATTTTTGAATTTTTTGTTCTCAACATAAAAAATTTGCCCCTCGTAGATTTGGAAGTAATCCAAATGAAGAATTTCAATCGTCTTAATATAATTCCCAAAAACATCAAAAACTAGAATACCGAGGTTTGGAGAGTTGAGATACACTCTAGCATTTGTTTCAATTAAGCGATTCGGGTCTAGAACATCTGTTAAAAGCAAGCTTAAATCAGCACTTTCTGCAAGAACCTCATTTTGACTGTTCACTTTTTTGAGCGTGTAGGTATTGTTATCAAAAACCCAGATGTTGTTATCAGATGCCGTTCCCAAGGCACGAACTTCGGGAATGTCTAAGTCGGATAAATCATGTCGTTGTATTTCGCTAAGTGTACGATCTAAAAAAAGAACAGTCGCATAATCGTTATAATAGACTAAAAGACGGAAAGGATTACTCACATCAACATAGGAGATTTCGCCAAGGCTATTTTCATTAAATTGATGTAATAAGTCTCCGTCTGGACTGTATTTGAGTAGCGTATGCGCATCTTCAATTAGATAGAGTTGTTTCATTTTATCGACTTCCATCCAGCGGCTTGCTTTAGGAATAGACTTTAATTCTTTAAACGTATATTCTTGTGCATAACTAAGCGTTGTACCGCTAAAGAGCAAGATGAGCAGGAAGGCAACCATAATATGTAGTGTTTAGCGTTGTATTAACTCAATAGAAGGATTTTCAAAAGCTTTTAAATGCAACTCTTGCCCATTAAATTCTGCATAAGTACATTGGCTAAACCATTCCCCTAAATTAATATACCGACTGTGTTGATTCTCTAACAAAATATCCAAAGGCAAGTGTCGGTGGCCAAAGATGAAATAATCTATTTCGGGCAATTGTTTTAGTTTGTAATTAGAATATAACAACAACCATTCCTTCTCTGCCCCCAGAAAATATTCGGGTTCTGTTTGTGCGGTACGACTTGCCGAAGAAGAGTGGTTGGCAATTCGCAGTCCTATATCTGGATGCAACCAACCAAAAAGCCATTGGCAAAGTCGGTTGGTAAATATTTTTTTGAGCCGTTTGTACCCATAATCCATTGGTCCAAGTCCATCGCCATGCCCTACAAAAAACTGTTTGCCATTCAACTCAATTTGAATCGGTTGATGGTGTACCGTAATGCCCAGTTCGTTGGGGAAGTAATCAAACATCCAAATATCGTGATTGCCTACAAAAAAATGAATGTCTATGCCTCGGTCACTTAATTCGGCTATTTTTCCTAACAATCGAACGGCTCCTTTGGGAACAACTGTTTTGTATTCAAACCAAAAATCAAAAATATCTCCAACTAGGTAAATGGCTTTGGCATCGTTCTCTATAGAATGGAGCCAACGTAAAATTTTTTGTTCTCGGAGCTTACTCGCTTCAAGGCTTGGCGTTCCAAGATGGAAGTCGGATGCAAAATATATTTTTTTCATAATAATTTTAATGGCAAGCTTTTAGTTAATAATACTTCGTGGGATT
>CACVAQ010000542.1:10016-11723 GCA_902727865.1 uncultured Aureispira sp.
TTCTCCACGAAGTAATGAGTTAAGGAATAGTTGTGTAATCAATGTAAAACATCTTGCGCTTGTTGCCTTTGATAAATCCCCAAGATCAAAATATCATGGAACAAGGTAAAACGTAAAAATAATACTTTAGAAGTAATAAAAAGCTAAAATTTATCGTTAAGAAGCAAATACCATAAACAAACAACAATTTTTATTTCAGAATAAAAATTTATAGAAAATATATGTAATAATTGATGTTGTTATTATTCAGAATAAAAATTTGTTATTGGTTAAAATTGCAAAATTACACGCAAGAATCACAATCATAATCAATAATTATAGATGCTTAAAGGGAAAAGTGTCTAAGGTTTTCTTAATGAAAAATTAGTATGCAGAAGAGCTTATAAAATCGTCCGTTAAGTATTTTGCTATAGTTTTTAATAGGAATTGTATATATTTGCGCTATGAAACTTAAGAATTTTATTAAGCCACAGAATGCTAGCCTTTTATGGCTTTCTCTTGTGGCTCTGTTGACATTAGGAATCCTTGTACCTATAGATATGACTGCCAGTCATTTTTTGGCTGGTCATGCTATAACAATTATGTTATTATTTTTAGGGGTTGGCTTTGTTGGCTTTGTCCTTAGAGATAATATGGTTATTTTTCCTAGTTTTTTGGCTTGTATTGTCCTTTGTACTTTTATAAAGGAATCTTTAACTCAAGAATTTACTTATTCTAAGTCTACGGATGATATTGAGGTTCGAGTCGCACACTTGGTTTTAGATAATGAAGAGAGTATTGCTGCGTTTGGGCAATCGTTTATAGGTCTAGAAACAGATTTCCTTTCTATTCAAACCCCTATAGAGCCAACGTTGGAATTGCAACTAATGAAAGAGTTGAGCAAAAAAATGCCTTATTGGAACAAAACAATTTGCAATAACAATACCGCATTGTTTGTCTTTTCTAGTTATGAACTCAAAGATTTGGATACTATTTATTGTAAGGGGAATCAAACGGTTAGCCTAGTTGGGACGATGTTTATTGACAGCAGTTCACAGGACCAAATTTCTTTTCTTAGTACCAAAGTTCCTGTCGGTCAAGGAACGCACCAAGAAGCCGAAATGCATTTGGATAGATTGAGTGAGTACATTCACACTAATTTTAGAAATAGACCGCTGTTGACTTTAAGTGGCACAAAACTAGCCTCTTGGACGCCAGAAGTTCAAGACTTTAAGGAGGCGCATCGGTTTAATGACAGTAAAATAGACTTGGAGTTAATTTCGAGAGATGAACATATTTTTTATTCCAAAGATTTAGTTTGTACTGGGTTTACAGAAATTTTGGAAGGAAATGGCATTTTGGCAACGTACCAATTTAGAAGACCTAAAAAAACAGCTTATAATTATAAAAACGATAAAATGAGATCTGCTTTATAACATTACTCCGTTGAAAATCCGAGCAAAGCGAGCTAACAAACGTAGTGAACGAATTAACCGAGTCTTCTTATCAATAAATACGTTCTTAAAAAGCCTGTTGAATAGTCCTATTCAACAGGCTTTTTTTATTTACAATAGTCGGTGCTTTCTCTCAAAAAAAAGCTGTATTATTGCACAAGAAACGACACACAAGCTTTCTGTTGTTCTAAATAAGGAACAGTAAAGAAATAAGATGAACATTTGAATAATATTTTTGCCTCAAATTCTACTAAAGAATCGGGCGTGTAGCCCG
>CACVAQ010000543.1 GCA_902727865.1 uncultured Aureispira sp.
GAATGACTTGAATTGCCTTATGAGTTCAGCAAAAGAATTAAATACAAGTCCTTCTTCGCTTACTGTTTTTCCAAATCCAAGTCAAGGTCATTGTACCCTAAGCTTGCCCAAGCAAAGCTTTGATTATCTTGTTTTAAATCACTTAGGACAGCTTATTGAACAACAAAAAAATTGTTATCATCAAAGTACGTTAAATACAAGAGCCTATGCTAATGGCTTGTATATTATACAAGTTAGAACAAAGGATCAGGAAATATTTAGCCAAAAACTGCACATTAGTAATTGATGTTACGCAGAAAATTGATCTTGTCGATAAAATACCAAAATTTGTGTCTCAACCTATTCTTAATTTTGAAGGCTTAATTTGAATTTTGAAGGCTTTATAGTACAAGGAGCATTCAAAATTAAGCCTTCAAAATTAAAACATTAAAACATAGCTTAAATAAGTAACAATAGGTTTTAGTAGTAAATAAAAAAATCCTGCGTAACATGAGTTAGCAATGGATACCTAAATCATTCGCTTACTTCTAAAAAAGAGGACTAAAGAAAAGGAAAACAACATAGAACCGCCCAACAAGCACCAAAAAGCATAAGGACTTTCTTGCAAAGGTAAATTCTTAACGTTCATGCCATAAAAACTAGCGACCAAGGTCGGGACCATCAGAATAATGGTAATTAGCGTTAGACGCTGCATGACTTCATTCAAATTATTAGAAATCATCGAAGCCAAAGCCCCCATGGTATTGCTCAAGATATTGGTATAAATATGTGCCATTTCTTGGGCTTGGCTATTGTCAATCATAATGTCTTCCAACAGGTCTGCTTTCTCTTCATCTTTTTGAATGTTTAACAAATCCATTCGTTGCAGCTTCTGTTTGAGCAAAGCGTTTGAACTCAAAGCCGTCACAAAATAAACCAAACTTTTTTCTAGGCTCAACAAGCGTTTTAGGTCTTTGTTTTGGCTCGACTCGTAGACTTCTTTCTCAATAATATTGCGTCGAACATTGATGTCTTTTAGACAGCGGAGATAAGTGTAAACGTTCTGTTCTAAGATTTGCAAAACAAAAAGCGAAGCATCTTGCGGGTCAAAGTTACGTACTTTGCCTTCGATAAACTTCTGCATGACAGCCGTTTCATAGGAAGAAATAGTAATAATATGTTTCCCTGTCATAATAATACCAATCGGAACCGTAATGTACAGCGTCAAATCATCTCGCCCTTTTTCGTTAAGTGCGGGCGTATTCACAACAATAAATTTCACCCCATCTTCTATTTCAAAACGAGTGCGTTCGTCAATATCCAAGGGATCGGTTAAAAAGTCCATCGGAATATTAAGTTGCTTTGCCAGTTGGTCAATTTCAACCGCATTAAATGGAGGAGATATATTCACCCAACAGCCTGGAGTTAGGGTTTCTAACACTTGCAACGTACCTTTTTTTTGTTTCTCAAAGTAGCGAACCATAACACTTCAATTTAGTGTAAAAGCAAAATAATAAGGCGGACAACATTTAGTCCTTTTGTTTCCTAAAAAATAACCTCTAACAAACGCTCATTTTGGCACGAAAATACAATATTCAATAGATAGAAAAGAGTACTTTTGTAATTATTCCTATTGTTGCCTCAATATTTTAATGCTTCCAGCCTTAAATCACCCCTCAAAGAAACTAACTTTAACGCTTTATTAAAGTTAAAATCGTTATTTTTTTCGTTATACTATCTGCTCCGTTGCATTTCTTTTATCTTTTTTGGTTCTTTTTTATAATACTTCGTGGGATTTTTAGTTTTTTTACCAAAAAACATAAAAACCATTTCATATTAGTTTGATTATCAATAATTTAGCTAAATTAACAGTTCAAAGCTATCTTATTGATAATCAAACTAATATAATTTCTCCACGAAGTAATGTTTTTACTCAAAGTAAAATTTTATTATGCGCTTAAAAAATGCTTTATTAATTCTTAGTTGTTGTTTTATTTTTCAAAACTATTTAGTTGGTCAAGACAAAGAGTATCCTGAATTCAAAAACTATGATTACATCTACAGAGAATACATAAAGAGCGTGCGTTTTCATCCATTTGATTCCGAAAGCGATTACCCCATTCTGAGCCTTCAAAATCCAGGATACTTTATTTTCTCTTTTGACGATATGGAAGCCTATGCCAAGGATTTTTCGTATAAAATCATCCATTGTGATGCCAATTGGAACCCATCCGAAGAACTCGACCCACTAGACTATATCGATGGTTATCAAGAAAATAGATTCTATGACTCGCAGAGTTCTTTTAGTACAAAAGTGCCCTACACGCACTACGAAATACAATTGCCAAACGAGGATGTAAAATGGACCAAATCAGGCAATTACTTATTAAAAGTATACAAAAACGATGACGAAAAAGATTTAATCATAACCCGTCGTTTTATGATTGTAGATACCCAAATGAAAGTTGTTCCTAAGATGCGTCGCTCGGCAACTCCTCCTTACACTAGTTCTCATCAAGAATTTTCTTTTTCTATTGAACATTCAGGCATTCGGATTGGAAACCCTAGTGAGCAAATTAAAACAGCCATTCTACAAAATGGACGATGGGACAATGCCATTTTAAACTTAGAGCCTACTTTCATTAAAAATGAAGAAATAGGCTACGATATGTATGGCAAATTACTGTTTCCAGGTTATAAAGAGTTTCGTCCTTTGGATTTGCGTTCGTTCAGATACCGAACCATACAAGTAGAACGCATGCAAGAGTACAGCGATGGTTTCGAATTGTGGCTTTTTGAAGACGTTAGTCGTCTCTATACCTCTCATGTTTTTACACATGACTTGAATGGTAAGTTTATTATAGAATCTAACGATGATCGGGAAGGAAAACTAGAAGGCGAATATGGTCAAATCAACTTTTCACTCAAAGCAGTCACCCCTTATGAAGGAGAAGTGTATCTCTTGGGAGAGTTTAATAACTTTCGCCCTAAACCTAGCTACAAAATGAACTACAGTAGTGACTGCCGCTGTTACGAATTAAGTAATACGTTCAAAAATGGCTTTTACGATTATTATTATGGTATTTTTGATCATAGTAAGAACGAACTTAATATTCAAAAAATTGAAGGGAGTAGTTTTGAATCTGAAAATGATTACCTATTTTTAGTTTATTATAAAACCTTTGGTGGATTGTACGACCAATTAGTTGCCGTACAAAAATACAATACTAGACCTAAATAAGTAAAAGGTAAAGCGCTTTGGGTGCTGCTTCTTTTTACTGGCATCAACCCTTAATTAATCGCAATGAGCTTATACCGCCACAATTCTAACAAGCCCTTTATTTTCACCGTACTGTTCCTCTTTTTGGTGGTACTCCTCCTGATTCCTTTGCGGCCTTCGGTCTGGGAAAGAGACGATGCCTTGTCAGAAACAAGCGATTCCTTGCTGCAAATTGGCTCAGATTCCTTGCTTGGTCGAGACAGTCTTGTGCTAACAACTGTTAGTATTCAGGACACTCATTTGGCCTTTGTTCCGAATATAGATAGTACCGCTATGGATACGACTATTGTCGTACAAACGATTGAAACGGTTGATACAACGGTAATTACTTTAGCTGCTCCCGCTCCTAGCATCATTGAAAAAGCAGAAAACACAGGCCCCAATCCACTTTTTTTACTTTGGTGGTTGTTTCTATTTATTGCTTTTGCTTGGCTACTGTACAAGTGGTTAACCGCTCGTTGGCAAAAAAAATATTGGCTGGAATATAATGCTAAATTACAACCCTTAGCCAGCACGAATCCGTCTAATTCAAACATAGATTTTGATTTTGCAGACCTGCCCTTAGTCGATACAGCACTTGAGGAAATCGATGCACCTTTGGTCACAAATAGTATTAACGAAACCGTAGAAGAACCTATTTTAATAGAACCAGATTGGGTTGAAGTAGAAGAACCTGAGGTAGATTCTGACACTATAGTTGATCCTCCAGCAGAGGCCATCGTTCCGCTTCCAGAACCCAAAATCACACCAAAAGACCTTAGCGTTTCTACCGCTAAAGCTCCTTTAGCTAGTAGCGTATTAGCACTCTTTTTTGCAGAGTTCTTTGGGCGACTACCTCGTATTATCTTTGAGGTCGGTCGAGGCATAACTTCGATCTTTAGCTTTTTTTCTACAGGAAACCAAAAGAGAACGCCCTTGGACTTAAAGTGGCAAGATGGGGTTTCTTTGACAATGATTTTATTTTTCATCGCTTGCAAAGCGATCATTTTTCCTCATGCGCCTACAAGTATGGGTGCTAATATCATTTTAGGTTTAGCCGTTTGGGGCGCACCTGCCTTATTCAGAAGACACTGGGGCTGGGGCGTTCTAGCCATCTTAATCACTTTAGGAGAGTTCATCGGTTTGATTGTTTATGTTATCCTGCAAGCGCTCAAAGATGTACCCCCTAGTGAGGGGGGAGACAACAGCATTCTATGGTTTTTTGCTGTATCATTAGGTCTATCTTTCCTTTACTGGAGCTATAAAAAAGGCTGGTTGCCTACCTTTAAAAGCATCCTTAGTTTTGTTTTAATAACGCCAATGGCTTACATTATCTTACTTCCTTATATTAATACTTGGATTCAAGGCGACCCCTTCTTTTATGGCTTTGGAGATATTGTTAGTCGGCTTATTGGGCTTTATATTTTGTACTTAATTATCACTGGAATCATCAATCCTGCTACTTCAAAGAAAAGCAAAGAGCCTGTTGAAAAAATAACAGACAGGCCTACACCGCCTCTAACAAACACAGCTGTAGAGCCCCTCGAAATACCTTCCTCAGAAAAAGCATTCAGCTCTCTTTCTTCGGAAGAGTTAAGCGAACTATTTAGAACTCCGAATTGGTACAAAAAAGTAGCTTTAGATCAGTTTGACATAATTAGTATGCCTAGCAGGGAATTGTGTGCACAAAATGAATTTATTGTATTGTATTTACCCGATTGCATCAACCTTAAGCTATTGTATTTATCGAATAATAACTTCCTAGAGATTCCGTACGAAATTAGTACCTTAGAGCAGCTAGAAATACTTGATCTTTCTTACAATCAGATTAATGCCATTTCTCCAGAAATTGAATACCTAAAGAATTTAAAAGTACTCTCTTTAGCACACAACAATATCTCTGAAATCCCACCTGAACTAGCACAGTTAAGTCAATTGACACAGATTGACTTAACAGGAAATCCTTTAAGCAAGGATGCTATTCAGCAACTAAAAACCTACTTTCATGCTATCATTTTAAAATTTGATGCTCCAGAAGAGGAAGCGATTTCTTCGGTAGAAATCATCGAGTCAGTTCCTGAAACGTCTCTTTTTGACGATGAGGTCTTGGTTAAAACAGTGCGTAAAAATTTATATAAAGAGTTAAAAAACCCAGAGAAAGTTTATGCTTTATCAACCTTAATGAATAAAAAGTTGTCTGATTTACCACTTTCTGTCCTTCAAAAATTTCCAAATTTAAAAAGCTTGTTTCTTAATAGCAATCTATTTATTGAGGTACCAGAAGCGATTTATCACTTGCCTACGTTGACTACTTTAGGCTTGGCTTATAACAAAATAACAAGTCTCCCCGATAGAATTAGCACCTTACAAAATCTAAAAGAATTGGATCTATCTGGAAATTTGATTCACTCGTTTTCACCAGCAATCATTCAACTACCGAATTTAAGTAAATTAAATTTAAGTGGTATTGGCTTAACCGTTTTTCCTGCCTTTTTATTAAAAATGCGACAACTAGAATCTATTAATTTAGCAGGAAATCATATTCTTAGAATCCCTAAAAACATCCAAGATTTAAGCAACTTAAAAGAACTTAGCCTAAGTTTCTCTGGCATCAACACCATTCCTGATGAAATTTTTGCCCTAAAAAGTTTGCGTGTCTTAGAATGGACGGGCAATAATTTGGAACGTATTTCTCCAAAAATTGCAGGATTAGAAAATCTAGAAAAATTAGCGATTGGCTTTAATGAAAACTTAGAAAGTCCTACTAGTCTTTTAAGAGAGCTGCCTCGCCTAAAAGAGCTTCACCTTAGTGGGCTCAAAGGAGGCATGAAAAAACCGATAATTTTAAATGTGGGCATCTTAAAAAAATTACAAATCTTATGGCTAAGTTACAATGAGTTGCAAGAGTTACCAACCTCCTTGTTTGACCTACACGAACTACGAACCTTAAGTCTTGCCAACAACAAATTGACGCAACTATCCGAACGCCTTGGGGAGCTTAGTAATTTAGAGTATTTATACGTAGAAAAAAACCAGTTGACAAGCTTACCCAATAGTATTAAGCAACTAAAAAAATTACGTCGCCTTAATTTATCCAATAATCCGATTGATATAAAAGAAAAAAGAGCCTTGCAACGCAGTTTGCCGCATGTTAATATTCTGTTTTAAGGATTGGGGGGGCAACTCTATTTCCGATCCAATCAATGCTAGGTTGTATCTGTATTATTTTTCTTTATGATTAAAAAAAAACCTTGTTTTTGTTGCTCTCATCATCTGTTTCTATTCTGTGCGAAGGATAAGATCCTGAACTTGGTGCTATAAAAATTTTACGCTGTAGCAAATCGGGCGTTTTATGTCCATAGGCTTTTTTCCTTGCCTAGAGATTGAGGCTATATAAGTCAAATGTATTAAAAATTACATAGCTTGAAGAAAGATGGTCAAGCAACTGCTATTTCCTTGCAACAACACGATAAAATTGGTGGGGACTCATTGACCCACCGTGCCCGAAGACTCAGCGGAGCTAATTTTGATCGCTAATTGTTGGCAGTCGTATTTTTATTATTTTATCCATACATCAGGAAGTTTTTTTTTAAATTTTTCAATTTGTGCTTCTGGAATTTTATTTCCTGATGCTATAAATAACGTTTCTAAATTCTTCATGTAAAATATACATTCTGGAATTTCAGTTAATTCATTATCCCATAAAATGAGTTCTTTCAAAGAAGATAATTGACATATTTCAATTGGTAATTTTTTTAACTTGTTGTCCCTTATATCTAATCTAACGAGTTTTTTCAGATTAGATATTTCTTTTGGTAATATTATAATGTTGTTATCACTTAATTCAAGTTGTTCTATTAATTGCAATTCTCCTATTTCTGCTGGAATTATTTCTAGTTCGTTTTGCTCTAAGTGGCTAAGCCCCTTAAATACCCAGACAAAGTTTACAGATAAAAACAGTAAATTAGTCTTATGAAAAAGAGCTCTAGTGGGCTATTTCTATTTTTTCCTTTTTTAAAACCCATACTAGAAAGTTACCTTTTTTACACTGTAATTCCATTATTTACAGCAGTTAGATGATTCAACCGTCTAACGCCAGTATATGTGATCTGCAAAAACTAAAGCTAAAAAGAAAAAACACCCACAGAGCGTAAAATCTGCGATTTTGCGTTGTAAAGCCCAAGACGAAGTTCTTCTTTGCTGCAAGTTCAAATCAATTTCTAAAGAGCATCTTTTTTAGAGCATTCAGATCTTCCTTAATTACCTCGTCCTATCCAACCTTCTAAAACATTGGTTTTGACCTTTGGGATACTTTTTGAATGGTTGAAAAATAAAGAATAGACACCGAATACATCAAGTGGAGATTTAAGGCGAAAAGAGGCCACAGGGCTAGGGATACGTTTTATTGAATCGGCTCTTACATCTATATTCATAAAACAAAAAAAGCATTCCAATATTGCTATTGAAATGCTTTATGCGGTCTGGACGGGACTCGAACCCGCGACCCCCTGCGTGACAGGCAGGTATTCTAACCAACTGAACTACCAGACCAAAATAGAATAATCTATTTTTTATTTCTACAATTCTAATTAAAGAATTATCATTTTAAAATGAAGTCAATCATTTTATAAAAAAGTTGCGGTCTGGACGGGACTCGAACCCGCGACCCCCTGCGTGACAGGCAGGTATTCTAACCAACTGAACTACCAGACCAACTCTTTATTTTTTGTCTTTCTTAAATTTCATTCATTAAAACATTTTCATTTGCATAAAAAAATTCTACTAAACAAAAATTTTAGATCAACTCTTTTTCTTGCTGTTGTTATCAAGTATCCTTCATAACTAGTGCGATGCAAATATAGGGCAAAGTATTAGTACTCGCAAACATTTAGACAATATTTTTAAAGTTTTTTTAAAGTTTCTTTTGTCTAAAAATATAGTAAGTAGATAATCAAGTATTTAAGTTAAAAGTTTTTTTTGCTTTTTTTTTCTAAAAGCAAAGAAGCGTACAAAAACAGCTTATATTCATTGACTGTAATTCTCGCTTGATTCGTATATCCTGTTCTTAAATCTGTAATTGTTGAAGCCCTGTGCTCCTCTCCCAACGATATATCATACAATCGAACGACAAAATTAGTTCCATCTTCCTCCTTAAAGTTACCTAGAGTGGTCTCTTTATTCGTTGTATTGCGAATTTCAACTTGAATCGGCAATGGATTTTGATGCGACCGATAAAACAGATGATAGCCCGCTTCTGCTCGCAACAACTGATCGGCACCATAGCCTTCTAGATAAAAGATAGAATCAATTAACTTAAAGGACAAGCCTAGCTCTTCAAAGATCGCTTTGTAAACACGTTTTAAGTATTTCATCTCTTCCTGCCCTTGGTTACTGATGGTCGAGCGAATTTCGATCTCTAGTTTGTCCAACTGTCCCCGCTCCAAATGCGCTACTTTCACTTTCAAGAACGCTATATCAAAATAATCCGTCAAGTAGACCGACTGTTGGCGATCGAACTGTTCTGGTGCATTTTGATAAACATAACGCAACTCTTCCAAGGCACTTTTTTGGAACAACTGTTCTTTAAGTAAGATTTTATCAATCTTCGTCGTATCTCTTTTATAAATAATACTACTTGTTCCAGCACTTTTCAGGCGCAAAGAAGTGGACACAATATGATCTAAATATTTACTTCGGATGCCCAACAACATTCGGTTAGCATCCTCTTTTTTCTCTGCCAGTTGGTTTTTTAAGTCATAATATTGCCAATCCAAATCATCCCCGCCATCCATATCAATGACATAATCATCCTCGGTATCCAATTCAAACAAGCGACCTTCAATACGCTCAATCTCTTTTACCAAGAAGCCGTAAAATCGTTTCAATTGGTTTTCTGTTGGAATTTCTGGCAAGAAGTTCTCTTGAAGCGGCTCTACAAAATCCAGCACCTCAATTCTAGGATACAACGTCCCGTCTTTAAGTTTTATATCAAAAATAACAGGCTGATCCGAAGTCGTCTTAATCAATTGTTCTGCGGAAAAAGCCGTTAAGTCTTTTTCAATCTGACGTTTCAAGGCTCGTCCACCCATTTTAGCATTAAAGCCACGTCGAGCCACCCACTCCAAAGCATCTTCTGAAATATTCAAAATCGTCGTTCGACGAACAAACCCATCTCGACTTAATAAATTTTGAATTTGCAGTTTCGCAATCCCCAAAATATGCTCCAATTCTAAGGCATTAAAAATAACGGTCTTATCAATTCGATTGATAAACTCAGGTCGGAAGAAGTTTTCAACCGCTTTCATATAAATGGCATCGTCGGTGCTTTTTTGCGTCTGAAAACCCAACTGATTGTCTACATCCCCCGCTCCAATATTAGACGTCATGATAATAATCGTATTTCCAAAATCCACCGTTCGCCCCAAAGCATCCGTCAAACGTCCATCATCCAACACTTGCAAGAGCAAATCGTGAATTTTAGGATGTGCCTTTTCAATTTCATCAAACAGCACCACACCAAAAGGGCTGTATCGAATCTTGCCTGTAAGCTGTCCTTCTGGCTGGTTATAATCCCCCACCAAGCGAGACAAAGCCGATTCGTCAATGTATTCGTTCATATCAAAACGCATCAACTTTTTAGCATCTCCTAGCAAATAGTCACAAACAATTTTAGCCGCCTCCGTTTTACCAACCCCTGTCGGACCAATAAAGAGAAACGATCCCAAAGGTTTGTTTGGATCATTTAATTTTGCTTTTATCGTATGAATAACATTTGTCAAACAGTCTACGGCCGTCTTTTGCCCCACCAAAGAAGCTTCAATATGTTGTCGCACCTCATTTTCTTCAAACGTGTAACTCATATCAAAAATCTGACTGCTCAAGCCACTGTACATTTCAAACTCGTCTTGTACTTGCTCGACATCGACCGTTTGCATACTATATTTAACCGCTAATTGGGTCAACAATTTTGAAACAGAGCCAGGCAAAGCCTTCCGTTTGAAGTAATTTCTGTGAATGGCAAACAATTGCCGTATCGCAGGAATTGAAATCGTACATTGATGCTGCAATTCCAAGCCTTTCCGCTTCTCCAAAATCATCTTAACGGCCGTTTCCATATCGGGCTCCTTGATTCGAATCACTTGAAACAAATCCGTAAAGCGGCGGTCTTTTTCTTGTATAATTTTCCATTCTTCGGGCGTTGCAATTAAAATCACCTGCAACAACCGCTTTTCCAAATAAGGTTTTAAGACATCACTCAGCGTCATGCTATTCTGCGAAGACTTTCCGATACGAAGCATCGCCACCACATTATTAATCAGAATCTTATCGGTTTGTTTGCCTTTCTGACGTCCTTTTAGGTGTTGTAAAATTGCCTCAAAGCGTTTTTGCCACATCCCGACCACACTCATTCCTGCAATAATTCGAGTCGGGTCAATGTGCCAAAGTCGGGTCATTTTCTCCGTATCGGGCTTGTCCCAGGCTTTGCAAAAACGATACACAATTTCATGAATCAAACTGTGCTTCCCAACGCCCTCCTCTCCTACCAAAACTACTGGCGTATTCTGTTGTTGATACACAATGCCCGACAATTGCTCTACCAATTCTTCTCGCTGGAACGCCCGTTTCAAGCCAACAGGGTGCAATTCATTTAGATTCACCCCAACTTTTCCAATCTCTTCTGCGCCATCAAATTTTTCCTGCCCACCAAAAAAGGCAAACATCCAATCGTCAGCCGTACTTTCAAAACGAAAGTTGCTGTGTCCAGCCGTAATTTTAAATTCTAGGGTGGTAATAAACTCTCCTTTACTGGCATAATAAGCGTCCATGTCCAAGGTCGTTACGCCCATGTTTTTTTTATACACTCGCAAGAGTTTTTCCACCATCAATTTTGCTTGAATAGAAACATCTTTAAAGCTCGTTTGGTCTTCCTCCAACACAAATACAAAGGAATTAAACCCAGGCAAACAGACAAAAGTCTTCTCTTGCAATTTAAAATAAATCACACTAAACGAACCATTCACCGACTGCTTTCCTGCCACAAAATTCATTTTAATAATTTTGTGCTGCATTTTCGGGCTAAACATATACCACAACAAATAGTCGGCATTGGCTCGCCCAATTTTTAAGCCCTTGAAGTGATCTCGCACTTCCCTCCGAAAAAGCGACACCGCTTCTTCATAACGTCGATTGACAGCCACAGGGTTCGGAAAAAACACTGGCGCAATATGATATTGTTGTTGGTTATTTATATCTACGTGTTGCACCAATACGGGTACTGTTACGGTTACTTGACTCATTTATGGTTCTTTGTTTAATTTAGATCGCTTCGCTTTTAGACGCTAGATGTTAGCTATTAGATTCCAATAGTAATTCTTATTGAAATCTAATAGCTAAGCTTGGCTGGGACTTATTCTATCTTTTCTTTCTCTTCTAGTCTATTTTTAGAATTT
>CACVAQ010000544.1 GCA_902727865.1 uncultured Aureispira sp.
TCTTATAGGGTCTAAAATCTAAAAGCAACGCGATCTAAAATCTAAAAGCGAAGCGATCTAAAGATTAGTTTTGAATAGATTTAAGCTCTAATATTATTTAAAATATTTTTTTGTCCTGTACCTAGATGAATTTCATACAATCATTTTCAACGCTTCAGGTGTCTATTTTTTAAACAAAGCTTTAAGGTCAAAGGTATAACTAAAGCTTAATTGAAGGATGTGATTGCCTTCGTACAAAGCAGCATTTCGTTGCAATACTTGGTGCATATAGCCCAATTGAATTTGCCCTTTAGCATTAAACGCATAGCCCAATCCAACATACAACCAGTTTTGATTAAAAACTTTTGCCGCCAAATTATTAGAATTGAGCCCCAGAAAAATTTCATCAAAAACCTTGACAAATAGCTTAGAATTTGTTTTTTTAAATCTTTTCACGACTAGATTAGCCGTCATTCGATATCGGAACCGTTGCCTGAATTGGAAGCCATCTAAGTGATACCGCTCGTTGGTTTCTTGTACGACTCGATTGACAAAACGATGTTCTAGTCTATAGCGATGCTTAAAACTTAGATTTTTGAGTTTGTGTTTTAATTCAAATTGTTCCCAAATATTATGTTCTTTGGTTGGCAAAGGGCTTGGAAAATCGCCATAAGGATCATTGAGAATAAACGAGTAGCCAATAGAGCCCGTTACAAAATCAGCGAGCTTATAATTTAAAGAAGGCCGCTCAATGATTTGTTGTGGCGCCAGTATCCAATCTGCCCGCCGCCAATTAAATTCATTCGCAAGGTAAAACTGATCGGTAAAATAAATTTTGTTGGTTAAAGACATCCATACCGCATTGTTGTGTGTGGTAAGTGATTTTTTTTGAGCCAATAAGGATGTGGTATACATTATTAGGAATAGTGTATAGATAAATATACGTTTCATCTTTTTTTTTTGATAAAACAGGAGCCAGCCCAACTTAAGGGAGGACTCCTGGTTTTTACTTTTAACTAAACAATTGAGCTTGCAAATAGAAAACTAAAGCACCTGAAAAATAGCCGATGAGGGCCAACCAAGATATTTTTTTCATATACCAAATGAAGTCAATTTTTAAAATACCCATAATGGCTACCCCTGCCGCAGAACCAATGATTAAGGCACTTCCACCAGTTCCAGCACAATAGGCTAATAATTCCCAGAAGAGGTCGTCCGCAGGATAAACATCTAAGGAATACATCCCCATTGCTCCAGCGACCAAAGGAACATTATCAACAATGGAAGACAGCAAACCAATAAAGAGGTTGATGACATAGATATTTCCAAAAGTGGTATCTAAGAGCGAGGCCAATTGTGTCAAATGCCCTGCGGTTTGTAGAGCGGCAACGGCCAATAAAATTCCTAAGAAAAATAGGACACTAGGAACATCAATTTTAGTTAAGACATTAACAATAGAAAGTTTTTCTTTGGCATCGACCTTTTTTTGGTTCAGCATTTCTGTGACGAGCCAAAGAACGCCCAAGCCAAGCAAAATACCCATGAAAGGCGGCAGATGGGTGACGGTTTTAAAGACAGGAACAAAGAGTAAAGAACCGACTCCTAAGAAGAAAATGAGTTGCTTTTCAAAGTTATTGACTGTCATTTGATGCTGCTCATCTCCAAGAACTTTGGGACGCGTGACGTTTCCTTTTAAGGTAAAAGACGCAATGCTAAGCGGCACTAATAAAGTCACGAGGCTAGGCAAGAACAGCTTTAAAACAATGTTTTGAGCCGAAACTTGTCCCCCAATCCAAAGCATGATCGTCGTGACATCTCCAATCGGAGACCAAGCGCCTCCAGCATTGGCTGCAATGACAACAATTCCAGCAAAGAACCATAGGTCTTTCTTGTCGTCAATTAGTTTTCGGAGCAATGCTGCCATGACAATCGAAGTGGTTAAGTTGTCTAAAGCCGCAGACAAAAAGAAGGTTAGAATGGATAAAATCCAAAGGAGTTTTACCTTATGTGTTGTTTTAATTTTATCTGTAATAATGCTAAATCCACCATAGCTGTCAATCAATTCAACAATTGTCATTGCACCCAATAAGAAAAATAAAATACTTGAAATTTCGCTTAAATGTTCTGCCAACTGATGATTGATATAATGGCTAATGTCTCCATGCGAAGCCGCTTGTTCTACCAAAATACTATCTGCACCGCTGACTAAAAGGGTCCAACAAAGCACCCCAATTAATAATGCAGGAGCCGATTTGTCAATCCGTATGCTGTGTTCTAAGGCTATGGCGAGGTAGCCCAAAATAAAAACAATGGCCATTAATAAATACATACACTATATTTTTGACAATAAAAGCCTGTCAGTAGTTTCAGAACCTACTGGCAGCCTTCTATTTTAAATTAAAAATGAAATCTATCGTATTCTAACTTATTGAATTAGGATTGGATGGGGTACAGTTGTGCCTGTTTCTGCTGTTGCGTTTCTCTTTTTCAGAGCCGCTTCAAATAAGCCCTCAATTTCGCCTGTGACATGTTTACAGTTGTACTGTTTGGCTAGATAGACGATACAATCATCCAAGTTTTTGAAGAGTTCTTCCTCTTTGATATACTGAGGAATAATACCAACAATTCGAAGCCGTTCTTCTACCGTATCTTGTAAGCCTGTGAGATAAACCTCTATTCCTTTGTTTTCTAAATGTAGGATTGAATCTTCCAAGACCAAAAGCCCTGTTTCATCCATAAAAGGGACATGATCGAGGTGCATGACAACAACCTCTACGTCTGTTATTTGCTCTGTTCGAGCCTTAAAATCATCTGCAAAACCAAAAAATAAAGGTCCTTCTAAATGTTTGATATAAACATTTTTGGCCAAGGCTTCGGGGAGTCCTTGTTCTTGTAGAATATCGCCCAAGAGCCCCGCTTGAGTCGATTTAAGCGTTGCGTCCGACATGTTTTTCATGAAAACAATAAATGAAATCATCGTACCAATGGCAACCGCATCTAGTAAATTATCAAACACCGTTACTAATAAGGTGACCACAAGAATAACCGCATCAGAGGTAGGGACTTTGGGGAGTAATTGCAAGCCTTTGACATCAATGATTCCAATCCCAATGGTTACTAAAATACCAGCCAAAACAGCCATTGGAATAAATTGAACATAATAGCCCAAACCCAAGACAATTACTAATAAGGCAAGCCCTTTAAAAATGCCAGAAAGATTGGTTTTTCCTCCTGTACGAATGTTTGTCACCGTACCCATTGTCGCCCCTGCGCCAGGTATTCCACCAAACAAGGCAACCACTAAATTACCCAATCCCTGTCCTTTTAATTCCTTGTTGCCATTGTGTTTGGTTTTTGTCAAACTATCTGCTACCGTAGAGGTCAACAAAGTATCAATCGTACCCAATGCCGCCAAAGTAATTGCAGGCACCAAAATTAAGCTTAAATGCTGCATTTCTAAACTGAGTAAGGTTCCAATTTGAAAGGGGGGAATGCCTGTTGGAATTACTCCAATTCTAGGCACCTCCATTGGGAAAACAACCGAAACGACGGTCACCCCAATCAAGGCAACTAAGATACTAGGAATTTTTTTATTTATTAGTGGCAATAAATAAATCAAGGCAATTGTTCCGCCACCCAGCAAAAGAGCTGAACGGTTGATATTGGCTATGGGCGTGCCCAAGCTTCCTAATATATTCAACATTCCTCTAGGCGAGGCATGTCCCAACAAAGGAAAGAGTTGTAGAATGATAATAATAACACCAATACCGCCCATAAATCCAGAAATAACAGGATAAGGCATGAACTTTACCAACTTGGCAATTCCTAAGAAACCAAACATGATTTGAAAGATACCTGACAAGACGAAGGTAGCCATGATAATAGGCATTGCCATACTCATATCATCGTTAACAGCGACCAAAGCACCCGATACAATTGTTGCGGCAACCACCGTCATCGGACCCGTTGGGTCACTCAATAAGGTTTTTGTACCACCGACAAAAGCGGCAATAATGGCTAGAATAATCGCCGTATATAAGCCCGCTTCAGCGCCCAAACCAGATTGGATACCAAAAGCCAAACCCATTGGCAAGGCAATAATTGCTCCTGTTAATCCGCCTAAAAAATCTCCTTTTATATTACTGAAATCAAAGCCACCGAAGGTTGCTTTTTGTTGTTTATTTTGACTCATTTTAGTATTGATTGAATGCACATTTTTTGAAGCCCTTTGTTCTAATAATTTCCCTGAATTCGGCTCTAGATCTATTGAAAGGACGGAAAATCGGTGAGGCTATCCAAAGAGCGTGTCCTTGAATTTTATCAAAAAAAAGGCGTTCTAACAAAAGCGAAAACTTTTGTTAGACTGTAGTTAATTATAAGGTGCTTTGACCAATCGTGTCGTCATAATAAATTCAACTTTGCTATAGATTATTTTAGAATTTTAGCGATTTGATCGCTTTGCTCCTGCTTTTTAGTCTAAACGTATGAGCAGGGCGAAGGAGCTAAAATCTAGTATCTAAACACTAGTTGGGAGTTACCAAGAATGATTGGTCAAAGAACGAATTATATTTTAAGATGAATGTTGAATAAAGACACAGAGCGCATCGTACACAGCCCTAAACAGGTTGGTACTTTAAGGCATTGGGTGTCCTGCTTTTCTTAGAAAAAGGAAAGCGCAGTGGAGCAACTAAAATAAATTAACAGTCAATTTTGAGGCAGGAAAACAAAATATAAAAAGGCAGGTGATTTTGAAGCGTATCGTTATATACCGTGTAGAAGTTGTTGCTGAGTAGCTTCTTTTTTTGGAAGCAGGCTTTTTTGCCATAACAAACCCTTGTGGATATGCCCTGTGCACAGTCTGAGGATTTTTCCTCTACTTCGATGTCTTCAGAACAGTCCTCTTCTTCATTTTCTTCTTGCTGGTTCTCTTCCTCTTCTTTTCGGAACTCTTTTTCTTGGTGCTTTTTTTTTGGCGAATTGCTATCCTCAATAATCGACTCATTGAGCGGAGCCATTAGACTATCTGGCATCTCTTGTATAGAGAAGCTAAGTAGGCCGATGAGGCTAGCGTAAAACCATAAAAAATGAAAATCTAATTTCATGTTGAATCAAGCAAAGTGAAAGAAAACAAGTTGTGTATTACAAACGATACTTCAAATGTAGGAGAAGTCTTAAAATAAAAGAACAATAAAAGTTACTTAAAAATGTGATTTTTGTTACATTTAAGAATTGTTTTATTTTTTTTAAAATATAAAGGTTTGAATATTAGGAATTTAAGTTTTGAAAGTGATAAGATTCTGTCTTCTTTGTCAGAAAAAAATAGAGCCTATTTTTTGAGTTTTACGCAAGCTCTGTTTTTTAAAAAAGGGAAATTGATTTTTTATCAAGAAGGCATTCCTACGGGCGTGTTTTTGGTAAACAGCGGCAAGGCAAAGATTTACAAGACAGGAGCTTATGGCAAAGATCAGATTTTTTATCTTTATAAAAAGGGCGATTTGTTTGGCTATCATAGCTTGCTTTGTAATGAAAACTATGAGGAATCTTGTGAAGCAATCGAAGATTGCGAAATCTTGTTTATCAATAAATATGATTTTAACTTGTTGTTGACCAAGATTCCACAAATACAGTCTTTGATTATTCAGAATATTAGCCACGAGTTTGGTGTTTTGGTGAACACGATTACGATTCTAGCCCAGAAAAACTTAAGGGAACGTTTGGCACTTTATTTAGTGATTTTGAATGAACGGTATCAAGAAGAAGACCGTTCAAGAACTCAAATTGTCCTTCCAAGAGAAGATTTGGCAAATATAATTGGAACAACCAGAGAAAGTTTGGGGCGCTTGCTAAAGGAATTCCGAGAAGACCGATTAATAAAAATAGACAAACGAGCGATAGAGGTCATTAATTTGAAAAAAGTACAAAAGATTGCAAATGTGGAATAAGAAGTATAGCAGCTTCTTCATTACTTAGGGTACTTTTTTTCCTCAATGCTTTAAGTCCCTTTTTTCCACAAGCATAAATAGACAAGCATTTTTTTACAATAAAAGTATGTATTCTGGGATTTGTTTAGGTCTTCTAAAACCTAAAACTTGTTCAATATTCGTATTACTGGTATAGGTGTTGGGCGAGCTGCAAAAGCAGACTCACCCAACAAAAAAAATCATCTACATCATCGAATCAAAGTACACTCCCCTTTCATTAGTTGTTCTTCTTGTCCTAATAGCTTATATCGAAGCGTATAAATATAGACTTCAGTAGGTTGCGGAACGCCTTTGTAGTTTCCATCCCAACCTCCATTACTTATATCATTATTATTATAAATTTCTTGCCCCCAACGGTTAAAAATTCTAAATTCTAATACGTCTGAGTTGGATAGTCCAACGGGACCAAAAAAGTCATTGGTTCCATCATTATTTGGGGTAAAGGCATTAGGCATACCATTAAATAATCCTTGAACTAATACCAGTAAGGTATCCGAAGCCACACAACTATCTGCTGAAGTTGCCGTTACAGTCAAACTATAAACATCTCCAGCATTGGGCAAGGCACCTGTTGTTGGTGCATTAGGGTCGTTAAAACCAAAACTTCCACCATTATTTGAAGTGGATGCCCAAGAATATAAGACGCCATTTGAAACCTGATTATTACCCGAACTAACTATGATAGAATCCCCAAGTGTAATCAATACGTTCGTTTGACCTGGTACCTCTACATAAGGATTCACACTAGGAACAAACAAGGTATAAATAGTGGCAGAATCTGAGCCATGACAATTGTTAGTATCTGTTGCAGTAACAGAATAATCACCAGCAGTTAAGCCCGAAATGCTAGCATTGGTCGCTCCATTGGACCATAAATAAGTAAAGCTTCCTGCACCTCCTGTGGCTAGAGCGGTTAGTGCCCCAATTGGATTTGCATCACAATCTAAGGTATCTGTTATTAAATTAATCGTCAAAATAATTGGATTCGCATCACTAATACTTGTATTCCCTGAAATAGTACAGCCATTCGCATCTGTAGCTGTCAAACTGTAAGCTCCAATGGCAAGTCCAGCAATATTTTGTGTGTTGGCACCATTGGACCAGAAATAGCTATAGTTAGGTGTTCCTCCTGTTAGTGTTGAGTTTAGTTGTCCATCTGCAAAACCAACACAAGAAACAGCACTGGAGGTATCAAGCGTCAAGACCAAGGCTGTTGGTTCTCCTACTATTGTATCCCACAGCAGTAAACAACCATTATCATCTGTCACCGAAAGGCTATAGGTTCCTGCTCCCAATCCTGAAACAGAACTACTTGTTGCCATTGTGGACCACAAATAAGTCAATGGAGCAGTTCCCCCAGTCACAAGGACAGCTATGTTACCACTCGCATCGCCATTACATAGAGCATCGTTTACGATACTTGTAAGGGTCATCCCAGAGTTTGTTCCAATTGAGGTAGAAGCTGTTGCTGTACAAGCATTAGCATCTGTAACGGTTATGGTATAATTTCCTGGAGTAGCCAAGTTGTTTAAATCTTCTGTTGTAGCGCCATTCGACCATAGAAAACTATAGTTTGGAGTTCCTCCAGAAACCGATATAGCGATGAAGCCATCACTAGTTCCACAAGAAATAGCAGCACTACTATCTACTAGGATTGCAATGGCTGTTGGATCTGTTAGTTGAATACTGTTACTAGTAATGCTACAACCCGTTGCATCACTTATAGTTACTTGATACGTTCCCGCAGATAGAACCGTGATATCTTCCGTCGTTTCATTATTAGACCACAAGTAAGAATAAGGAGACGTTCCTCCATTCGTAGTCAATAAAATGGCACCATTATTTCCGCCACTACAGGCAATTGTTTGTATGGAATCTACCGTTAAAGATAAGCCAGAGCTATTGTTGACGGCAATAGAATTACTAATTGCTTCGCAACCGTTGGCATCTGTCAACGTAACTTGATAAACGCCTGCTCCCAAGCCTGTAAGATCTTCAGTAGAAGCTCCATTGGACCATAAGTAAGTGTAATTTAGGGTTCCTCCCGAGGCGGTCATATAAATCGCCCCATCTAGTAAGCCACAATTTTCATCTATGGTACTATCCAATACAATGGCTGGATTGGAACTAGGTGCATTGATGGTGAAATTCACAAGTCCTAGACAATTATTGGTATCAATAAGACCGATGGAATAAGACCCAGCGGATAGGTTAGAGAAGGTTTGTGTTCCTGTTACATTAATTAATGAATCTAAGGTATTTACACCATTCAGTAAATAGTAATCATAAGGAGCTGCCCCAGTAGTAGTATTGAAGGTTATAGAACCCGTAGAATCTCCAAAACATTGGGCATCTATTTGGTTGGTTATATTAATGGTAATTGGAGGACAGGCAGCACACAGCGGAACAATTCCAGGACCTGATATGGTTAATATAGAACTTGAATTATCAACGACTTGAATGGGCCATGCACTTGGATTTGGTATGTTATTGACTCCTGTTGCAATCTGCACCCATCCAGCAGGTGTATTACAAGTCGTTACAGGAATTACTCCATTCAAACAAGCATTAAAAAACCAAGTATAACCACAAGCCGTACATTCTGTTTGATTTGTAATTGGAGTATTTCCTCCAGGGAACCATTCTGACCAAGTATAGGGTCCTGTACCGTTGCTGACTGTTAGACTAGAGTCTGTTTGCATACAAATATATAAATTAGAACATAAACCAACCACAACTGTCGTAGAATCTGAGCCACAAGCCAAAGAGTAAATAATCGTATGAGTGCCTGCTCCAGCCAGTGCTGGATCAAAAACACCCGTTACAGAATCAATACAACTGCCACAACTAGCAGAAAACGTTCCTCCTGTAGTAGTGGATTGCACTGCCTGTGCCGAATCTGTGATACATAAATTATTCAAAGGACAAATGGTTGCATCACAACAAACAATCGCTTGCGGGACACAAGCTGAAGCAAAAAAGGATTGAATAAATCCCGTTCTATTTCCTGAGGAAGAAGTACCTGTAGAGCCACAAGCAATAAATTCGCCACCACTATTCACTTCAATATCGTAAACATTATACGATGTTGGGTAAACTGCGAGCTGACTTAGATTTTGATCAAACTTATAAACTCCGTTGACCGAACCAACGTAGATGTTTCCACAATCGTCTATGTCTATTCCACTACAACCAACACTATTCCCAGCAAAAGAAGTATTAAAAATTCCATTTGGAATGGACACGCTTGCTACAATATTCGCCGTATTAAAATCTCGTTTTTGTAATTCATTTCCTCGATGAACAAAGATAAAACCATTATAATGAGCCAAAGCCATAATCCCTGCATTGTTATAACGCCAATCTTCACATTTATAACCCAAATCAATACCATTGTCAACTCTAAAAATAGCATTCGAAGAGGTCGGTGTACAAGGTGTCAAGCTTTGATGAATCCAACCAATAGAATCATGTGTCAAGAAATAGTATTTACCATTATTACAGGGTGTAATAGATCGCACTTCTTGGGCATTCAACAAATCACCTCCATGTACTTTGACCGATGTTAGCACATTTCCTGTCCCCAAATCAATGTCAAAAATATAAGGCTGAGGTCCAGAAAAAGGAGCTCCATCTGTTCCTGCAATCACTAGTTTGGTTTGATCACAATTGAAGGTAATGTTCCAGAATTCCGTCAAGCTTAATAAGCCACCAGGGTTGGTGTTGTTCCAAACAACTGTAGCCGCATTATCTATTTTGAAGATTTTGGCAGGAGACCCATTGGAGACATAAGAATTACCAGCAAGATCTGTCGCAAACGTTCCCAACCATTCGGTTGTATCATAGGGCGTATTGAAGGTCCATTGTAAGGCACCTAATGCATCATATTTGATCAGCTGTAATGGAGAGGTTCCTCCAATGATGTAGACATTCCCTGCTCCGTCTCGTTCACATTCCCATACACAATCCCAGTTTGAGGAAGGAAAGTTAGGCGTTTGCGTCCACGGATCAATGACGATTGTTTTGTTCTTATTATAATTAGCAAGCTCAAAGGAGATTATATTAGCACTCAATTTATAATTGGATTCAATAATTTTACCTTGAGCTGTAGTAGATCCACCTTTTGCATAAAAAGTCAAAGGCTTATGATCGATCATTGCCCCAAAATCAGTCTTAGTTTCAATGGTTCCATTATTCAATAAATTGGCTTCTTTGGAGTACTTTAATTGCACTTGACTTAGATCACCGCCTGGTCGAACAACAATCGAATATTTGAATCCTGCTTCGGGATGAATTTCATAAACGACATCAATATTGGGATATAAATTTTTGTAGGTTAACTTCTTCCAAGAAGCGGCATGATTGGCATTTACAAAGTTTCCATCTAAGGTTTTGTATAGATAAGAATGATAATGTTCGTCCTTATCTTCCATCACTATTTCGACATTAGGATTTGCGCCAAGCCAGATCAAATCTAGCTCATCTTCTTCAATGTGTTGGCGATGTCCAACTTCTTCGAAGGCTCGAAACTCTTCAGCATCTTTAAAACCGATTTTCTTTTTGGCATTTCGGATTTTCTTTTCTTCTGGAGATTTGGTTCGTTTTTTAGCATAGGTTAATTCAATCGAAAGACCTTTTGGAGTAAAATAAAAGTCTTCTTGATTGCCATCATAAACATATTTGATCTCCGCATTCTTAAAACTAGAATTACGTAACTTAAACTGACCTTTGTTCTCAATAAAAGAGGCTTTCGTTTTGCGCTCTACCTGCCAAGACGAATTTTCATTTTGTGCAGAGGCTACTATAATTGAAAAAAAAAGTAAGGTGAGGGATAATAAAGATATTCTTTTCATGTGTATTTTAATTAAATCGAAACTTGATTATTCATCCAGTCAAGGTACAAATATTTGTACGTAGAATGATACATTACTCCGTTAGAAAATCGTATTCGTTTATTGCATGAGTGCTTCGCTTTGATTATTAGCAAGGTGTACTTTTACGAGTTGAAGTGGTAAGCGTTTGGTAATCAAATTAATGTAAGTTTTTTTTTTTATGTTTTTCATGGAGGAACTAAAAAGTCAAGGGAGCATTATCCTATAGTATTTCGTTTTAATCAAGCTTTTTTTTAGCTTGTAAGGCTTTCAAGACCCTCTTCCCTCTAGCCCTAAAAGCAACAGAGTTTTTATCCCATTGATCATCAATAACAATCAACAATTCTTCTTTCAAGTCAGGATATTTTAAGACCATATTATACAGCGCATCCATCCCATAAACTTTTACAGCAACTTTGACTTTGGGATCTAAAATCCATTGGAATAATTGGTCTACGACCAAGCCCTCTATTTCTTCGGGCACACCAGCCAACCAAAGCATTTTTGCAAGGGTTCGCTTTATACCTGGAAATGTCCATTTGTCTCGATTTTCAAAACAATAAGAAACAATAGGAGTGATTTTGTTAGGGTCTTTTTCTATAATATGTCCTAATAACCAAGTGAAACGCATGCCCACAGGATGTTCAGCATCTAGTAATGCTGTGAGATGAATGAGTTCTATGTCTTCTTTGAAGATATAGTTGGTCCACATCTGACGATTTTCACTGGAACGATCATTGCCCAAGGAGATCGTTAAGTTTTGAATGAGTTCTTGATACATATTTGACAATTTTAGAAACAACAAGATATGTAATTTAACGTAGTGAAAGAAGAACAAGAAGTGTTTAA
>CACVAQ010000545.1 GCA_902727865.1 uncultured Aureispira sp.
CTCGTAAAATTTGGAGTTAATATAAAGCTTGTTTGACATTTTTTGCCAAATATTTAAATAACAGATAGCTCTTAGCTGATTTTTAGATTTTAGATACTAGATTTTATACTAAATCATTGATAATCAACCTTTAGTCTAAAACATAAGAGCAAAGCGATCTAATCTCTAAAAATTTTAATTCCAAAGCTTACTTTTTCTTATTACTACAAAAGTTGTCAACCAACCAAATAAAATAATCCCCCTATCAATGAAATACATCATCTTAACAATAGTGTTCCTTTCAATTGCCTTAATTGGCTTTTTGGGCATGAAATGGATTCGTGTCTTAACGGCCTCTAATTACGACCAAATGTTAGAAGCCTTATACAGCAAAACGGTTCCCTTTATTTATCCAAGTAGAGAAGATCAAATCAAAGACCTCAGGCCCTATGTTCTTTTAGATACTCGTTCTCCAGAAGAATATGCCATTAGCTGCTTGCCCAATGCCATTTGGATCGGCTATCCAGAGATGGATAAAAAAGTACTTGAAACGCTATCCAAAGATCAAGCTATTTTAGTCTATTGCTCGGTCGGTTATCGAAGTGAGCGCATTGGCGAACAACTCTTAGAAATGGGCTTCACGGACGTACACAATTTATATGGAGGGATTTTTGAATGGATCAACAAAGGCTATAAGGTCTGTAATTCAGAAGGTCAATGGGTCGATCGTGTTCATGGTTATTCCCGTCCTTGGGGCAGATGGATTACCTCGGATATTGAGGTAGTTTATTAGGTAATCAGGTCTTGATTTTTGATAAAAAAATCCACAGAAGTGCATTCTAGCATCAAATCTAAACACAAATGAACAATAAAGGACTATTAATGGTTTTTGCAAAGAATCCCGTTTTGGGAACCGCAAAAACACGCCTAGCAGCTTCGGTTGGTGCTGAAAAAGCATTAGAAATTTATCAATTTCTATTACAACATACGGCTACAATAACGGCTGCTTCGGACAGCGACAAACGTGTTTTTTACTCTAGTTATATCGAGTCTGGGGATGTATTCTCAGAAGAACACTTCTCCAAAACACTTCAACGCCAGGGAGACTTGGGCGAAAAAATGTCCGCTGGTTTTCAAATTGCGTTTGACGATCAATACGATCGTGTTGTTATTATTGGCAGCGATTGTTATGAATTATCAACAAGCATTCTTAACCAAGCTTTTGAAGCACTTTTAAGCCATGATTTTGTCATTGGACCCGCCAAAGATGGCGGCTATTACCTTTTAGGAATGCGTCAATTGGAACCTGCTGTTTTTCAGAACAAAACTTGGAGTCACGAAAGTTTGTACCAAGCTACTTTAGCAGACTTTACCGCTTTAAATTATAGTTTTGTGGAGTTACCTGTGTTGAGTGATGTCGATTATTTGGACGATCTACCACAAGACGTACGAACTAAATTTGGTGTTTAAAACAGCTTTATTGAGCCAGTTTAACCTTTCGGGCATTGTCAAGATAGAATGCAGACCATTCATCTAATACAATTTCAAAAATGTTCTTAACAGACCTAAAGTCGAACTATTCTACTTTATTTTGTATCTTAAATTCCAGACTCAAACAATCTTTTCATTTTTATAATTCTAAATAAAATGGCCATACGCTTTAGACCCGACAACGACAACGACAACAATAACGACAATAACAATAATAATAATCGAGGAGGCGGGCGCAACAACAGCGCTTTAATTATGACGATCCTAATGTTTGCGTTTCGTTATCCTAAAATTGGGATTCCATTGATCGTTATAGGCGGGCTTGCTTTTTTCTTTTTGGGCGGAGGGTCTGGTGCTACCAGCAACAATAATCCAGATATTTATAATATGGGTTGTGAGATCAGCCAAGAAAAATACGACGAATCCAAAGTATTTGCAGCGCTCTCTTCTTCTTCTAGCAAATACAGTCTTCCAGCCAAGGTATCCTTGCGTCAATATGCGCCTAGACCACTTAATCAAGGAAGTCAAGGCTCTTGTGTTGGTTGGGCCAGTGCGTATTCTGCTAGAACAATTTTAGAATCGGCCACAACAGGAACTAACCCAAATAGCACGGCATTTAGTCCGTCTTTTTTATACAATCAAATTGGGATCAAAGGTTGTCAAGGCGCTTATACAGGAGAAGCCTTAGAACATATGAAGCAGAAAGGTTTATTGCAGTTTTCTAAGTTTCCTTATAATGAGAATAGCTGTAGTCAAAAACCGTCGCAAGCTCAATTGCAAGAAGCAACCCGTTACAAAATTAGAGGCTACAACCGCTTGACCAAAACGGGCCGTAATTACGATGTTGATTTGGAAGCGGTAAAGCAAAATATCGCACAAGGTGCGCCTGTGATTATTGCTGCAAAAGTGCCTCATTCGTTTCAAGACATGATGGGCAAAAAAGTTTGGAAAGCGAAGTCGGCTGAAAAACGCAATGTTAATAATTTAGGGGGGCATGCCATGTGTTTGATTGGTTACGACGATACCAAGAAACAATTTGAAATCCAGAACAGTTGGGGAACACAATGGGGCGATGGAGGCTTTGTATTTGTGCGTTACGAGGACTTTAAAATTTTCTGCCGAGAAGCTTATGGTATTTTCCCACATCAGAAAGCAAAAACCGCTTCTACGACCGACTTTGCCATCGAATGCGGCTTGTATGATGTCGCTACAGGTGCGACCTTGAACCTTCGAAACGTTCGAAACAATCTTTTTGAAACCACCAGCCCTATTCGTATAGGAACAGAACTTAAAATTGAAATCACCAATTCTCTAGAGTGTTTTACCTATGTCTTTAGTAAAGAAGCAGACAACGGAAACCGACAAGGCAATGCCTTAAAAATCTTCCCGCCTTCTGACAAATATTCTTCTTATATGGGTATTGTCGGAACACGTCTTTTTCCTAGAAATGGAAAATTCTTTGCAGACGACGAAGGCACACGAGATTTTATGGCGATTGTTTATTCCAAAAATGAACTGAATCCCGATCAAATTCGCCAAAGTATTGACAATGCAGGCAAAGGTAATTTTTATGATAATGTCATGTCAGCGGTTGGGAATCGTGCCTTTCAAAATTTAACCTACAAAAGTAAATCGGGCAATTTAGTTTCCTTCAAACAAAGCGCAACGGCAAAGCAAGATATTGCAGTGGTGGTGATTGCTTTAGATAAAAAATAGGGTGCTTTGCCCCTTTTTGCCAGCCCCTAAAAACAGCTTAGGCTTGACTATTCCAGTAGTAAATCGTACGTTTTAAGTAGCAATAAAAAATCTACAAGTCAAGGACTTACGATTTTCTACTTAAAACGTACGACCAAAAATGCACTGTTATGAAAAAGAAAAAGAGATTACTTTTTTGCGCCTCTGATTAAGGATTTTTTTTTAATTATTAGGCACTCATTTCTTACGTTTTTTTAACAAGAGGCAAGCCAATACCTTCATTTGACTCGTTTCGTTCGAGCTTAAAAGTTCGGTATTCAACAGAAATTCAAGCAGCGATAGAGCTATAAAAAGATCAAAATTTCAGCCTTTTCAAAGCACCTTAAACGCTTTCACCAGTCGAACTACAACCGAATCTTTTTCTTTTACGTTCAAACGATCAATGTATGTCTTTTAAAAATAAAGTAATTTGGATAACAGGCGCTTCTTCTGGAATTGGGGAAGCACTTGCCTATGCCCTAGCCAAAGAAGGGGCCATTTTGATTTTATCCAGTAGAAAAGTGGCTGTGCTAGAACAGGTCCAACAAAGCTGTTTGAAGGATTGTAAAGAAGTCTATGTACAAGCTTTAGACTTAGAACAACACGATAAAATTCCTGCCATTGTACAAAAAGTGGTCAAAGAACGAGGGCACATTGATATTTTGGTTAATAATGGAGGCATTTCTCAACGTTCGCTAACCCAAGACACCATTTTTGAAGTGGACAAGCGTTTGATGGACATCAATTACTTAGGAACTATTGCCCTAAGCAAAGCCTTATTGCCTACTTTTCTAAAGCAACAGCAAGGGTATTTTGTTACCGTAACTAGCCTAACTGGTGTTTTTGGAACGCCCTACCGCTCTGCCTATGCTGCGACGAAACATGCCTTACATGGCTTTTTTGATTCATTGAGAGCAGAACTGAGGGAGGACAATATTGACGTGACACTGATTTGCCCTGGTTTTATCAAAACGCAAGTTTCCATCAATGCATTTGTTGGAAATGGCGAAGCACAAGGCAGCATGGACAATCGACAAAACAACGGCATGCAGGTTGATGTTTTCACGAAAAAGATGCTGCGTGCTATGCGTAAGCGAAAGAAAGAAGTTTACATTGGCAAAAAGGAGGTCGTCATGATTTATATCAAGCGTTATATGCCTTGGTTGTATCACAAAATCATTGCTCGTGTAAGGGTTCGATAATTTTTTTTAAAAAATAACCTTTTTAGTTTAAATTTTGAACAAATTTTACAGTTGCCTGTTGAACAAACTAAAGCTTTACAAAATAGTGGTATTAAAGGATATGCTCCAGTTTTTTTATTTTTAGGCAAAAACCATCATTTTATTAGATGGCATTATCGCTGTTGTATCGTTTTTACGACCTAAAGTAAATTAATCCAATATGCTTTTTCAAAAAAGTAAAAAAGCTTAACTTTGTTAAAACCTTAAGCTAATTTTGTAATTTCGTTTATTTATCTACTAGATGCCTTATTTTTATAGTATATACATTTGCTTTTATAGAAAAAAATGATTAAAATACAGTAGTTAAAATCTTAAAAAAAAAAAAGATCTACAACTCAATCCACAGAACACCCTACAATTCAACTACATATACATATTTGTACATTAACTCATTCATAAAAGATCTCTAGCGAAAGGCATATCGAGTTGATTGCGAATCAACTCGAACTATTAATTCGCATTGTTATCGTATCAAGCTTCAAACTACTTCGCCTTCTAAAATTTAGAAAGTCGCAACTGTAGTGGACGAAAGCAGAAAATACATAAAATAAAAACTATGGGAAGGACAATAGACATATTAAATCAAATTGTACAAGATGCCGCTGATCGAGGCTTAGCGCACAATCATACTGAAGACGAAAGTTTGAACGGGCAGGAAATCACGATCGATGGGAAACCTTTAATTAATTTTGGTTCCTGTAGTTATTTAGGTTTAGAAACACATCCTTTGCTCAAAGAAGGTGTCATTGATGCCGTCACTAAATATGGAACACAGTTTTCTTCGTCCAGGACTTACCTTTCTCTAGGTTTGTACCGTGAATTAGAAACTGCCTTGGATTATATTTTTGAAAAACCGACGCTTGTCGCCGCTTCTACTACTTTAGGGCATTTAGCAACCTTGCCTGTTATTATTGGTAAGAACGATGCCATCGTTTTAGACTTACAAGTGCACGCTAGTATTCAAATGACCACCCAGTTGCTCAAAGCACGAAAAATTCCTGTCTGTGTGATTCGACACAATTGCATGAAATCTCTAGAAAAGAAGATTCAAGAATTGAACAATAAGCACGACAAAGTTTGGTATTTTGCAGATGGTGTTTATTCTATGTATGGAGACTTTGCCCCCTTTAAAGAGTTAGAAGCCTTGATGAATAAATACAAAAAATTTCATCTATATATCGACGATGCACATGGCATGAGTTGGATGGGCAAACATGGGGTTGGCGTGGTGCGTAGCAACATGAAACACCATGATAAAATGGTCTTGGCGGTATCGCTCAACAAATCCTTTGGCGCTGCTGGTGGTTGCATCGTTTTTCCAAATGCTGAAATGGAAAATAAAGTTCGCAATTGTGGTTCTACCTATATTTTTTGTGGCCCCATACAGCCCCCAATGCTAGGTGCCGCCTGCGCTTCTGTTAAATTTCATTTATCGCCAGCCTTAGAAGAACGCCAAGCAGATTTACGAGAGCTGATTGATTATACAAATATGCGTTTGAATAAATTGTCTTTACCTCAATTTATGCAAACAGATAGTCCTCTATTTTTCATTCCTGCTGGTTTGCCAACCATTACCTACGACATTATCGCCAAGATGCAAAAGGATGGCTTTTATTTAAATTCTGCGGCATTTCCAGCCGTTCCGATGAAGAAAAGTGGCATTCGATTTATGGTTAATAATTCTCTAACCAAACAAAACATCAATGAGATGTTAACGGCCTTGCAAGTTAATTACTTAAATTCTCTAACAGAAGCCAATAGTAACTGTTTAGCCGTTAGTACCGTCTTCAAAATTCCTCCCTTTGACATCAAGGTCAATGGCGCTAAACATCTTGATGTAAAAAACAATGGTTTACAAGTGGAATTGGTCTATTCTATTGATGCGGTGAATAAAGAAGAATGGAATAAGTTGTTTCTTAATAATGGTAGTCTTAATTATAGTAATCTCCAACTCATAGAGCAAACCTTTCAAGGAAATGCGATCCCAGAAAACAACTGGGACTTTCAATACATTACCATTAAAGATTATCAAGATACTATTGTCTTAAAGACTTTTTTCACAACCGCTTTGGTAAAAGATGATATGTTCTCCACGCCTACGCTCTCTGAAAAAGTAGAAGAAATGCGGCAAGAAGATCCTTATACGCTTAGTTCTAAAAATGTCATGACAGGCTCTATGGTGACCAAAGGAGCGCATGTTTACATTAATCGAACACACGATAAATGGAAAGATGCCTTGAGCTTGTTGATCAAAGCGATGCAGGATGCCATGAACGCATCAGGCGCAACAAAATTGATGTTGCGAGATTTTCTTGGGGAAAAAGATGTAGAATTAGAAAAGGTATTTTTGGAGTTGGGATTAATCAATTATGACCTACCAAACAATTGTATCATGAATGAGTTAGATTGGGCGGATCGATCCGAATATTTAGCTCGTCTGGGGCAAAAATATCGTTACGTGGTTCGGAAAGAAATCTTAAAATTTGAAGATAGATTTATTGTAAAAACAACTAAACCTCAAACAGAAGAGGAAATTGATGCTTGTTATAACCTTTATTTGTCTGTTCACAGTAGAGCCTTCGAACTAAATGTCTTCAAACTGCCGAAAAACTACTTTAGAGCCATGTGTGCAGATGATAATTACGACATCATTCAGCTCTATCTACTACCTGAATTTGTAGAAGGAGCAACGGAACCTGTCTTAGTCGTCGCTTCCTTTAGCGAATTAAACGCCATGACGTATAATGCCATGTTTATTGGTTTCGATTATAGGTATGTAAAATCCCACAATACCTACAAACAAATTTTATTTCAATCTATGTTGCGGGCAAAAGAATTGGGCTGCAAAACCTTAGACTTAGCCTATACTGCTGAGTTAACAAAGAAAAAAATAGGGGCTAAATTGCAACAAACACGTGCCTTTGTTCAATCAACAGAACATCTTAACCATCAAATACTTGATGCTATGCTACAATAAATGATTGGGTTTTATGTTATTTCACCCTATAACATAAAAGCCCTTTTATGAAAATGTTAAAAAAGTGTTGCCAAAAACAAAAGGCGGCACTTTTTTTGTTTTTAGAGGTATAGCCCTTATTCATCCGTTAAGAATTAAGCGCTTATTCATTCATTTATGTTAATCTTGTCACTAATTCTAGGCTTAAGCCGCTTTCTTAGTTGTATTATTAATCTATTTAACGTATATTATAAGACTCTAAGTAGCTATTAAATAAAAGTATACTTATAAGCCTACTAATTAATGCCGTAATCATCTTAAAAAACATCGTTTGTTGAACCTCTACTAAGTCAACAAACAAAAAACCATTCATCTAATGCATACAATTCAATACACGTTTTACGCTTTAGTCTTCATTTTAGGGTTTTCTCTAATCTCTCAAACTACAACTGCCCAAGACTGGACGGTCGCCAAAGAAAAAAATGGTATTAAAGTAGAAACACGTTTTATTGACGGTTGGACCGTTAAAGAATATCGAGCAACGACCTATATCAAAACAACCTTAGACGAGGTCGTAGAGGCTTATAGAGATCCTGTAAAACGTAAATCTTTCATGGCAAGAAGCCTAGAAGTCTCTAATTTAAAAGAAAATTCAGAAACAGATATCATCACGTATAACTTAATAGATGCTCCCTGGCCTGTTCTAGATCGGGATAACATTACACATTCTATTTTTATAAAAGAAGGCAATCAAGTCAAAGTGACAATGGAATCTCTACCTGATTTCATTCCTGTAAAAGAAGATATCGTCCGTATACCGCGTACCAAAGGACATTGGTTGTTTGTTGACCAAGGTAATGGATTGATTAAAGTCGTACAACAATCTGTTGGAGATTTGGGCGGTTCAGTCCCTGATTGGGTCATTAATTCTACTATTGTAGAAGGTCCTTATGATGTTCTAGTAGATTTAAAAGCTATTTTAGAATAAGAATTGGTTCTTTGACCTTGTTTCTCTAGCGCAGTCTACAAACACAGAGGGCGCTTGATAAAATTGAAAAATGCCTACTAAATTACTTTAGTAGGCATTTTTTATCTTGTATATTTCGAAGGAATGAAACATTACTTTTTCAGAATCCAAAGAATGTCCTCTATCCGATCTCTCAAATTTTTACGCTCTACAATAAAATCCAAGAACCCTCTATCCAACAAAAATTCTGCCCGTTGGAATCCTTCTGGCAATTCTTTTAGTTTCAACGTTTCTTTAACAATACGAGGTCCTGCAAATGCAATCAAAGCGCCTGGTTCCGAGAAATTAAAGTCTCCCAACATCGCAAAAGAAGCCGAAACACCTCCTGTCGTTGGATCGGTTAAGAAAGACAAATAAGGCACTTGCGCATCCGCTAACTGTGTTAACTTAGAAGAAATTTTAGCCATTTGCATCAAGGAAAAAGCCGACTCCATCATACGAGCACCACCAGATTTGGAAATGATCATAAAAGGCGTTTTGTGTTCGATACAATAATCAATTGCTTTCGAAACCTTTTCGCCCATAACAGAACCCATTGAGCCACCAATAAAGCCAAAATCCATCGCTGCAATGACAAACTCCATTTTATCTACTTTACCGACCGCCACACGCATCGCAGAATCCAATTCTGTTTTCTTGCGAGCAGATTCCAAACGATCTTGGTAGCCTTTTAAATCTGTAAACTCTAGAAAGTCATGCGCAATAATGTCGCTGAACATTTCTGTATATTTCTTCTTATCAAAAATGATTTCAAAATACTCTTGTGAGCCAATGCGCTCATGCTGATTGCAAGACGGGCATACATATAAGTTCTCTACTAAATCCTTAACGGTTGAAGTGGTTTTACAAGTATTACACTGATGCCAAATTCCGTCAGGAGTTTCCTTCTTTTTAGAAGTGGAAGTTGTTATACTATCTTTATCACGTTTATACCATCCCATGTTTTGGTGTCTTTTATGTGTTTTAAGAAATTCCGTAACAAAATTACAAAATTGTAGCTATTGCACTAATATATTGCTTTTTTTTTAAGTCCTGAATTTCAAAATCTATCTTAAGCCCTTCGTTATCAATAATAAAAAATTACGCTTTGACCGCAATAGGTCCGCGATGAAGTCCGAATGGGCTAAAATTTATAAAAAGTAAGCAAAGCTCTAATTTTAAGCTTCAACAACCTTCCCGTACAAATCATACTCCGTTGCATCAATCACTTCGATCATCGCAAAATCACCAATTCGCACGTAATTCCCTTCTGTTTTCACCAAGACTTCATTGTCTACTTCTGGCGAATCAAATTCGGTCCGACCAACAAAAAACTCTCCTTCTACTCGATCAAACAAGACTTTAAACGTCTTTCCGACCTTTGCCAAATTATTCTCCCAAGAGATGTCCGCTTGCACTTCCATCACGGCAGCCGCTCGTTGTTCTTTTACTTCCGCAGGCACATCGTCTTCAACATCATGTGCCGACGTATTTTCTTCGTGCGAATATTGGAAAACCCCAACCCGCTCAAATTTCACCTCTCGGACGAAGTTGACCATATCTTCAAACTCTTCTTCCGTCTCTCCTGGATAGCCAACCAACAAGGTCGTTCTAAACGTAATTCCAGGCACACGCTCCCGTGCTTCTCGAATCAGTTCCAGCGTTTCTTCCTTCGTAATTTGGCGACGCATACGCTTCAACACATCGTTGTTAGCATGTTGCAAAGGCATATCAATGTAATTACAAACCTTTGGCAAGGCCTTCATCGCATCAAAAATATCCAAGGGAAATTTGCTCGGATACGCATAATGCAAGCGAATCCATTCAATCCCCTCTACCCCACTCAATGCGTGCAGCAGTTCGGCTAATTTTCGTTCTTTATAAATATCCAAACCATAGTACGTCAACTCTTGCGCAATCAACATCAATTCCTTGACACCTTGTTTTGCCAACACTTTCGCTTCTTTGACCAAATCTTCGATCGACTTAGAAATGTGCTTGCCTCGCATCAAGGGAATCGCACAAAAAGAACAGGTACGATTACAGCCTTCCGAAATTTTCAAATAAGCATAATGTGGCGGCGTCATCAACAAACGCTCCCCAATCAAATCGTGCTTATAATCTGCTTCTAACTTTTCTAAGATCGCAGGCAATTCCAAGGTTCCAAAATAAGCATCTACTTGCGGAATTTCGGTTTCCAAATCGTCTTTATACCGTTGCGACAAACAACCCGTCACATACAATTTATCAATCTCTCCACGTTCACGCACATCGGCATATTGAAGAATGGTATTGATCGACTCTTCTTTTGCCAAGTCAATAAATCCACAAGTATTCACAATCACAATATTTGCATCCGCATCGTTGCTATCGTGTACCACTTCAAAATCGTTGGCTTGTAATTGGTTCATCAAAACTTCTGAATCCACCATATTCTTGGAGCATCCCAAAGTGATTACATTGACCTTATCTTCTTTATGACTTCTTGCTTTCATCGTTCTTTTCTATTTGGAGTTCTTTGACAAGTCAAGGAACGCTATTTGCTTTTAGAAGCACAAAGATAGTATAGGAAGTGGTAGAAATACATTTTTTATCCAAAAAATTCTTCATCTGGAACTTTTTCTCTCTAAATTCGCTTCTTAAAGTAGATTTTGTTCCCATAATTTGGTAATTTTTGTTTTTATATCCTATATTCGTGTCACCACTGTAAATCATGGGGGATTAGCTCAGCTGGTAGAGCATTTGGCTGGCAGTCAAAAGGTCATCGGTTCGACTCCGATATCCTCCACATTACAAAGCACAAATTATTGAATCTCAATATTTTGTGCTTTTTTTTTATTTATAACCAAAACAAACCCATTCTCTCTAAAAATAAATCGTCGTATTCGGCAATAAAGGCTTCTCCCCTTTCCGCTATTTGTAAATTCAAAAAAAGAGGTTGGTTGAGAACTTGAAGACTAAATAATGAACGTAATTATATACTTTTTGCTGGCAAGCCTACTGTTTTCCTGTACTCCTGCTGAGGACCAAGGCACTCATATTAAACATACAGCGATTACAAAAGAAGTGAACGCAGACTCGTTGGCATCTACACCTAAAAAACCAACCA
>CACVAQ010000546.1 GCA_902727865.1 uncultured Aureispira sp.
ACAAAAACACCTTAGGAATGAAAAACAAAATGCCATTTTTGTCTTGTTTATTTTTCCTCTAATTTCGTTAAAAATACTCGTCATAGCGGTGCTATGCCTGCGTTTTTCGCCTCATTAGAAATAAAATAAACGTCGTCAACTCTATCACTTCATTTAATTTTCATTCCTTATGTCAACTACGCCAGCTACTAACTTAGATTTTTCGGTTATTGTTACCAATAAAAATCACATCGATTTCTTTCAAGCTTTTGCACGTGCCTTAGGTTTGTCGGTAGAACTATTGGGAGAAGCAGCATTTAAAGAAATTCATACTTGGAAAAAAGACGCTTTGCACGCTTTTTTTAGTAAAAAAGGAACCCTTCTTTGCATTCCATCTGGTGAATATAATATTGCCGCAGCTTCTAGAGACAGCCAAGTTGCTTTTTTAGATATTTCTAAGAATGCTTCTACCTTTAATTTAGAATATGCAGAAAATGGCTCTATGCAACGAATGTATACTAATTTTAATGGCATCGTTCGTCGCAACATCAAGGCACCACTTCAATGGGAAAACGCAAACAAAACTTATCTAGAAGTTGTCTCTGATGCAATACTTGCCTTAACGGGGCAAACACTAGATGCCTACCAAAAACAAACCGCTACTCGGTACCGCATTATCAAGTAAATTCCGCCCTACTATGTTCCATTTTATAGAAGAAAATAAGCTGGTTATTTTTCCTCCAAAGAAATTTGACGCCGCCCATTTCAACTCGCCTCATTTGGCTTGGCGATGGCTCTACTTATTTTTTGCTTGGCTTATCATTTCTATCGTATTGGGCTATTATGGGGCATTGTTGGTCCCTGTTGTTCCAGATCAAGGCTTTTATCGAGAGTTCATTATGAGTGCAGGGCAACTTGTCTTCCAAACGATTGTCATTGGGCATCTGACCAGAGGGCGTTTAATCCATTATTTGGGTAATATGATGACCGTTTCTTTGATTGGGGCGCTTTTTCTGTTGCCTGTTTTATTTTTTGCTTGGATTAGCCATTGGGAGGCTCCTTGGTGGTATACAGCTTATTTCCTACTCATTGTCGGGCTAATTATTCTCATTCATAAAGATCGAGTGGAACGCTTGAATCTACCTTGGACATTGACGCTTTCTTGGGTTCTCTATCGAATTTTATTGCTCCTTGCTATTTATAGTATTGGGCCGCTTTGATTGAATAAATTATATTTTTTGAGCTAAAAATCAAAAACCATTTTTTTTATATCCAAGACCTACTAAAATTTCATTTTAAATTCGTAAACAAAAAGGGTTGGTTGGCAACTCGAGCTTAGCGAACTAAAGCGTAGCGCTCAGGAACTTAGCGACTAACAAAGCGACTTCACGTATTAACAAAGACTTAGTACAGCTAATTTTTGCCAAAGCGGACTCTTTCTCTTTTTCATAGCAGTAAGGTTTTGATCGTACGTTGTTGACTGTTAGTAAACTTCCTTACAACTTAAAACGTACGATTTAATAGTAAAACCCAAACCATAATAGGAGGGGCTGGCAAAAAGGAGCAAAAATAGACTCTAAAAAATTTTAGTTACGTATTTTATTAACAGTTCCTTAGGGCAAAAAGAGCAACTCGTCATATGAGTTGCTCTTTTTTTTTATAGATATAGGTTATATTTCTCAGAATAATAACGCACTAAATCCTCTTTTCTACACACTTGATTACCCAAACGACACAGCTACCAATTGCCCCTTGCAAGGATAGTTTAATAAATTTACATTTGTATAGAAACAAGTAGTAAAAGCCATATTTTTCTCCTCAATTAATTTTCCCAATTTTGTATCCTTTGTCAATAAACTTTTTTGTTCAGCAGTTAATTCTGCTATGTCCATGTCTATCTTCTTGTTTAAGTATAACTCATTATTAATTTCATTTTCAATTATTTTTTTATGAAAAACAAAAAAACAGATAACAGTATTGACAGGACTATACCATTCCCATTTAGTCCCAAGCAAAATTTAAAAACTGCTTCGAAATTAATCCAAAAAGCAACTTTGTCATTTTGCTTATTCTTTATTTTTTGTGCTTCTTATGCACAAAACATTACGATTGTTGGTAATCCTACTGCTTATTATTGTGGACAGGTAATTACTTTAGAAGCTCTAGTAGCTAATGGTAATAATATTGATTGGCAAGCAAGTGGAGGTATTTCACTTCGTGAGATAAATACTTCGGGCTCAGGAACGTCTTCTTTATCGAATATATCTGGCAACCAAGTAGAAGCCATTATCAATGGTTCTGGTACTGTAACATCATCCTGTGGGTCTTGTTCTATTGATTTGACACCTTCTTCATCTACCTTAGGCAACCTACAACATAGTACTACTGCTTTTGGGGGGATGCATAATCCAAACAATATTCAGACTACAAAACCTTGGATCTGTATAAGTAATGATGGCAGTACAGAAACGATTACCCTTACAAATCCTAGTCCATTAAATATATTATGGGTTGTTCACGGTGGTGCTCAAAAAATAAATCAAACACAATCTTACAGTATTAATAGTGGATTTACAGCTTCTGTTACTATCGCGACTACAGGTCCGAATGCAGGTAAAGGTTTTATACGTGCTTTTGTATCTGATGCCTGCGGCTCAATTAATTGTGGTGCTGCTCTAGATTGGGAGATTTTAAAAAATATCATGCCAACTGAAATTGCAGGACCTACTTGTTTACGTGATAATAACTTGGATGCTTCTCGATCAGTTGTATATAGTATTCCTGATGAATTTGCAGGAAATGCAGTATATAATTGGGAATTATACCAAAATGGTGTTATTGTTCCTAACGATAATTTGTTCAAAATACGATCTCAAGTGCTTTATGGCAACTCTGCTACGATAATCTATACAGGAGGTGTCCCAAGTAGTGTCGGTAATTTTACATTAAAAATAACTAACTCTTGTAGTTCCACACCTTTTTATAGAGATATTATTGTAAGTCCTCGTTCTCCAAACATCACTGCTGCAAACAATAATTACTGTGTTTCTAATGCAATAAATACGACTCAAACAGTTCATTTAGATCCACTTCTACCTGGCCAGGTCTATGACGTCGAAGCATTAAATAATGTAAATTGGACTACTACCGTAAATGGAGATAGTTTTACAGTTACTTTTCTTGATGGCATCAGTGGGGCTGTTAAGGTAAAGATTGTAAATCAATCTGATACAACTTGTGGAAGCTCTGAAAAAATGATTTATTTCAATCGTGAAGGGGGAATACCTAGTATTGGAGGTATAGGATGTATCCAACGTGGAACAACAGAGGCTTTTTCTTTTACAGCTAGTCCAGCTGGGCAATATACATGGTCTGTCAATCCTGCTCTTCCTCCTAGCTATTCTATGAATAATAGTGGGAATATTTTTACAATTACACCTCCTAATGTTGGTGGAGTTGATAGGTCAGGTACGTATACTATAACAGCAGTGCTTCGAGGTTGTTCTTCTACTCAAAGCGCTTCTTCTGATTTTGAACTTGGTCCTGAAAAACCTACTATTACAGGGGATACATGTGTAACACCAAATGCACCTTATTCTTATATGGTAAATTCTACTGGAGCCGTTTCTGCGGTTGCTACTGGAGCAACGGTTACTTCTCCTTCCTTCCCTATCGGAACTCCATTTAATTTTACTACTCCTGTAGATACAACAATTTCCTTTACTACTTTTTCAAGTACAGGCTGTGCTTCTTTACCTACTGTGGTTGACGTATTAACTAAACCTATTGTCACCTCTATCACTTCTAGCAATCTATGTGTAAGTTTCAATGAAACGCCTACCATTACTTATACCGCAAATACAACAGGTAATGTTAATAACTATAATTGGACGTATCCTTCTCAATGGACGCTTGTTTCTGGTGGAGGGGTTAATGATAATTCTATTACGCTTACTTTAGATGCAAACACGAGCGGTTCTGTATGTTTGAAAGGATATAACAACGGTTGTGATAGTGAAGAACTTTGTTTAGAAATTCCTCGTAATGCTCTTAGTGTTGTTCTTCTTCGTGACGTAATGCCTATGGGCCCTTTCTCTATTGCTAGTATAACAGCAACTTCCCTCACTGGCAATCCTTTGATAATCAACTTCTATTCTGGTGCAACCCAAGGAGATGTAATTCAAAACATAGGAGGAGTAGATCAAGCTATAGGTACTCATTTTCCTGATCCAACCTTAAATACAACTCCTTCAATTTCTTCAAATTATGCCGCAGTCCGTTTGCCTGCAAATGCATGGGTTTCTTTGAGCATAGTAGATCCCCTCACAGGCTGTAGCAGAGCGATTGCCGTAGAGGTCGACTTACTTCCAACAGCAGAACCTGGTGGAATTTTCAGACTACAGACAGGAAGTATACAGGCAGGAAGTATACAGACAAAAAGTATGCAGACAGGAAGTATGCAGGCTGAAAATATGCAGGCTGAATTTGAAATAAATGTTTACCCAAATCCAGTAGAAAATATCTTGAATGTAAAAATTCCAACTGAAGTAACCGTTCGCCAGACTTATTTGGTAGACGCAAAAGGAACTATTGTATTCCAATCTACTAAGCCTTTGAATACCCAAACAATAGATGTATCTAAATTTGCTAAAGGTATGTATTATTTAGCTATTATTACTGATAAAGGCATTCAAGGAAAGAAAGTTGTGCTTAAGTAACAATCGATCTCATTGAACGAAACATATACTTTTCTCATTTTATTTGTGCTAATTTGAATTTTCAACAACTCACATAGGAAAGGTAAATGCATAGAATTAAATAATCGCCATTTTTGAGAGTAGCTATTTTTTGCCAAACAACTTATTTTTTTTAAAATAACCTGATTATTTAAAAAAAAGCTGGCAGAAAAAGTAGCCTTTCAAAAATGTGTCGATTATTTGATCCTAAGGAATGAAAAATAAATAAAATGACATTCTTGTCTTGTTTATTTTCATTCCTAAGTAATAATACTCCGTTGATTAGCTGCGCTGCTACTGCGTGGTTTTTAGTTTTTTTATAAAAACATAAAAAAGCATCTTGCATTAGTTTGATTATCAACTTTTTAACACTTTTACAACTAAAAAATCATCTTACCGATAATCAAAGCGAAGCACTCATGCAATAAACTAATACGATTTTTCAACGGAGTAATGAAGTAAGTAAATGGGCATAATTCGTTTTTAAAAATTGGAGTAGCTTTCATTGACAACGAAAAGCATAACTTCAAGAGGTCTTGGCTCCTATTGAAGGTCCTAAATCGAAGCTTTTTAAAGAAGCTAAGCAGACAAAAGAGACCTCATTTAATTACGAATTACTTTTGTCCATTTACTTATTTTTATTTTATATAAGCCGCTATGGCTCCATCCTTCCCCTCCACTTCTATAGACAAGAAAATTGCATTTTTAGACAAGTCTAAAAATGTTTCTACGTTTAACGTAAAAAATGGCTTCCTGCAACGAATATAAGTGAATGTCTATAATAACTGATAAGTGAAATTACAATAAACAGTAGTAGCTTTCGATGCAAAAAACGAAGAAATAGCGAGCTATTACACAGCTTTTTAAAGCTTTTTTTTTGCAAAATTTAGCCATCAATAAATAGACTATCATTTATTTAGATCAAGCACTTACACTAATTTTAATGGTCTTGTTCGTTGCAATATAAAACATCTACTTCAAGAGGAAGATTTCCCCCTGTCTAGAGATACAGCTTATTTCCTACTCATTGTCGGGCTAATTATTCTCATTCATAAAGATCGAGTGGAACGCTTGAATCTACCTTGGACATTGACGCTTTCTTGGGTTCTCTATCGAATTTTATTGCTCCTTGCTATTTATAGTATTGGGCCGCTTTGATTGAATAAATTATATTTTTTGAGCTAAAAATCAAAAACCATTTTTTTTCTTAGAAGACTTCTACTTAAGATCCATTCAAACTATAAATCGCCTTCTATAATTCATCAATACGTGAATATTTCTTTCCTTATTCCTAAAGTTGAAACTATTTTTTGTAAATTAAGTACAAAATAAGTATGCTCAATGGATAAATATGATTTACAACTTGAATTTTTAATTCAAGCACTTCCCCATCAAACCAAAGAAACCTGCCAAACAGCTTTTCTTTCGGTTGCCAAAAGGGATTTGCGCAAAGCCTTATTTCACTTACTACAACCCGATACAGAACTCGAAGAACTATTGGCCTTATTGAGGCACAACAGCTCTGATATTCCTGCGCAACAGATGGAATGGGTTGACCGCTTAATGCATTGGTATTGTCCCAATACGTCTTATAAAACAATTGTCAAACAAGCAACCAAAGGCATCCCCGTTCAGCTAGACACCGCTACCCTCAGCCGCTTAAAAACCTTTCGTAGACCGCCTCGAAAAGAGATGTTTCAACGATGGTTTCAGTTGATGGACAATCGCTCTGATCTGGTTCGCTTGTATTTTATTAAATGTTTGCGGTCTTATGACCGAGAATTAGAACCTTTTTGGGCCTATATTGATGGCTATGCTCGATCTTACAATCCAGATATTGTAAAAGCTGCCTTGGTCCTCTTAGCGCAAATGCCGACAGGAGTTCAAAAATCTATTGTTACCATTGGAGGGCATTTAAAAAACCCAAAAATGCGGTTTCATGCTTTAGTCGCCATGCAAAATGCCACTGAATTATCTACACCGCTATTGTCCAACCTATTAAATCCAATTATTACAGAATATCGACAACTAGTCAATAGGCAAGGTCGTATGAATGATTTGTGGGAAGAATATCGCTTAATTCAGGTCATTCTTAAAAACAATGGGGTCCGCTTGTCGATTCCTGACATTGGTTTAGGGCGTTTTTAAGTACTTAGGTCGATTTATACAAAAGATTGCTACTATCTGGGAACTCTATAAGTTCTTATGATCGTTTATAAGAATACATACACTACCTTTTTTTTACTCCATAAAATAAAAATAAAATGTTTTGGACCGGAATTGTAATCATAGTTCTTGGAAGTTATTATTTTAACCTACAGAAAGAAAAACTCAAACATGAAAAAATAGGCGGTGCAAATTCTAAAGAAGTAAAACGTCTATTAGGGCGCGTGATGGCTGAAAATGAAGAAATGAAAGAGCGCATCAAAAATTTAGAATACCTTGCCTCGGACAACAAGAGTTACATTGATTTGGATTATGAAAAAGAGCAAATACGCTTAGATAAGGATAGTAATAAGCTTGAATACTAAGTCCTCTTAAAATCAACAACATTCCTCCTTTCCTAAATCTATACTTAGCTACGCTGCTACTCAATTAAAACACTACTCATGGATGAATTTTTCTTTTTCTTATTAACTGTGCTGGGAGTTCCAATGGGACTCTATTTTCTTGCGGCTTATCTAAAAATAAAGCTGGAAAGTGTAAGGCAAAAACATAATTTGGAAGACCCCAAACAAAAAACAGAATCCACCCAAAAACAGATCGAGTATTTACTAAGCGAAAATGAGGAAATGAAAGAAGAATTACGTAATATCAAATATTTACTAAGCAGGGAAACTAAACGGGAGCGTATTGACTTCGATTACGAAAAAGAGCAAATGAAGTTGGACTACGACGCCAAAGGTTCTCTTTCTCTCTAGGGTTTTATATTTTATCAAACAATCAATTTATGCAACATCTTGCTGGCATTATTGCCATTCTCGCAGTATTTTCTATTCCTTTAGTCGCTATTGTTGGGTCTTTTTACTTAAAGCTTCAAAAACTAAAAATTAGCCAAAATGGAGATGGAGATACGGTTAAAGATTTACGACAACAAGTAGGACACCTCATGGCAGAAAATGATGAGGTCAAAGATCGACTGAAAAACTTAGAACATATTTTGAGTGATGAGTCTCGACGTATTAATATAGATTACGAAAAAGAACAAATAAAAGTGGATCAACAAAACAAATTTGAATTATGATTATCAAACTTGTCCTTTTTCTCTGTATCGCTACAGTTATAATGGTGGTTATACTCACTCGATTTTACCTCAAACTTCAGGAATTAAAGTACAAAAATCGTGCAGATTCGAACGCCAATACTTCTGAAATCAAACAACAATTAGGGCACGTCATGGCAGAAAACGAGGAAATGAAAGAAGAATTAAATAACATCAAATACCTCTTGAGCCAAGACAAACGGCTTATTGACCTCAAAGATTACGAAAAAGAGCAAATAAAAGTGGATCAACAAAATAAATTCAACTCCTAACCTTAATTCATTACACTATGCCTGCATTAGCTGGATTATTAGCCCTTTGTTTATTGTTAATTATTGGATATACGTTTTCTACTTCAAACAAAGCATTCAAAGAAAGATTGGAACAAGAAAAACAACAAAAAGCACTTGCCGAACAATTAAAAGCGGTTCAAGATCAACTCAATATCGTAGAAAAAAGATTGGGCAATGTAGAAGTCATCCTAACGGATAGTCAATTCATAGACCCGCCAACTAGTGGCCGAGAAGCGATTGATTTGAAGTCTGAAATTAATGAACTCAAATCCATTATCAAGAAGTTAAAGTGAGCAAAAATAGCCATCCAATCAAAATAATAGTACTTACTTCTCTTGCATTAATAACCAGTATTTTTGCCTTTGGAAGTATTGCTTTGTGGATGACAGATTATGACAGCTTGACGAACATTGTCTTAAAAGCAGTGCATAAGGAAGGTTGGCGATCTTATTTTCAACAACAAGTTTTCCCTCCTAGCCGTTTCAAGACCCTTCAATACGTGGCATTACTAGCGAGTTTTAGCTGGGCTTTGTTTGTTTGTTTTTTTTATAAAAAATCCGATTATTTCGCAGAGGTGTTGGTGCATTTCTGGCAGCAATCCCGAACGATACTTCGCCAACAAATACAGCAATTCGAACGTCAAGAAACGTTTTTTTTTCTACTCTTATTACTTGGCTTTGCCCTTCGAGGAATTTTCCAAATGTATCGCTACGAACTCCAATACGACGAAGCTTGGACCTATAACCACTTCATTTCCAATGGCATTCTCATTTCAGCCATTAGCCCAAATAACAACCACTTACTCTACAGTTTCTTGGCTTGTCTATTCGATTACCTTCCCATCAGCGCCAAATATAGTTTGCGACTCCCGGTCTATTTAGGTGGTCTGGCTACTTGCATGCTGTTTTATGGACTGGTTCGAAGTATTTGGAAATGGCAATGGGCATTGGTTGCCTTGGCTTGGTTTGCGTTTTCTCCAGGCATTTGCTTCTATTCTATGTATGCGAGAGGCTATATTTTTCAGATTTTTTTCACCCTTCTAGCCACCTGGGCGAGTTTAAAGAGTACGCAGAAAACGACCTCTAATTACCTTTGGCTCGTTTGGGTTTTAGCCAACATTCTAGGTTTTTATAGCGTCCCAACCTATGCTTATATTTGGTTGCTTTTGAATCTCTTTTTGTGTCTTCATTTCATATCTAAAAACATCAACTGGAAGCCTTGGATTGGGAGTAACCTTGTTATTTTATTGGTTACGGGGCTGCTTTATTTTCCTTTTTTTATCACCAATGGCTTAAACACCTTGCTTGCCATTGCCTCCACAGAAGCACCACAAGGAGAAGCTTTTTTAGCTTATCAAGACAAAGTCTCGGATTGGGTTTTGTTGGGGGCTGGTCGCTTAACCTCCGTTTATTGGTTCTGGTGTTTGCTCCTCCTCTCCATTCTTCCCATTTGGTGGGCGGTCAAAAGCAATTCGATTCGAAGAATAATTGAATTAATCCTATTATTTTTGCTCTTCCCTTCTATCCTCAACCTTAGTTTAGGTACACAACCACCGTATCGAGTTTGGTGTTTTTTGACCATTTTCGTTGCCTTAACAATCCCTTTAATTGGCTCTTTTTATACGTCAAAGATTAAATCTAGTGCCTTGCTCCTCTTCTTGGCAATTGCCTTAAGTTCTTTCTCTATTTGGCGCACAGAGGTGCATTATGCCATTCGTTGGAGTGCTGAATTGGACAAAAAGGCACAAAAAATTGCGGCAACCTTACTTGAGCATAACGTTTCAGAAGTCTACTTATTTTCTAATTATGACAAACCTTTATTAGAATATTATTACTTGCAAGATCAACAACGTTTAAGCGTTTTTATGTCTGCTTCTGATAGCAAAAGTTATGCTCCTTTTATCAATGCCCGAATTTATCAAGTCGTTTTGTGGGACAAAGAAGATCGAGTATCTTCGCAAGAAGAACAAGCTTGGTTGGAACAGCATTATCCAATCATTTTGTATGAAGATCATCGAGTCGTTTTACGGCAGTCCGCTCAAGAATAGCGGTCCTACTCCTTGAAGCGTACCGCTTGAAGCGCTCGTTCAAACGCAAGTCTATTCTCTTCTTTATTTTTCATACAAGTTCCCATAAATAACAAAGAGGACTCTTTTCCAAGAAGAACCGTTTGATATAGATAAGAAACTTGACCAGCCATTTCTATCTCTGCTTCAAAAATGGAAACGCTTTGGTCCACCAATTCCAATTCTGTCATTTTTTCAGACAAAAACGTTGCTCTTTGTTGCGTTTCATAACGCTGAATCAATTCGTTGGTATAATTTTCAGCGCCTTTTTTAGGCATAAAAGGTAGGGGCGCAATCGTAATCACAGGTATTTCTTTATTGGCATCCGAATCCTCTGTTCCATTGGGCGTAAAGATAAACATTGTATTAATCTGAGCATTATACTTAAACTGAAAACTATCTTTCTTAAACGTAAAGCTTGCCAACTCAAATGGGTCTAATTCAAAGCCTTTGTCATAAAAAACAGTTCTAAGAATTTTCATCAACTCCTGCTTTCCTTCAACGTCCGTATTTTTGCAAACCGCTACAACCGAAGTCACAAAAGTCGCATCGCCAAACCAAATTCCTAATTTCGTTTCCCCAGGATATTTAGACGGTCCTTCAAAGTAAATTCCATCATAGGCATTCACTTTAAACTCCTTGTATAGATCTAGTTTTGCTCCAGTAGATTCAATCGCTTTTTTCGACAAATTAACTTTCGCCTCCTCGTAAGAAGTCGGCATTTCCATCACCTGAAAATAGAGACTTTCTTGTTTCTGATATCGAGCCAAGGCCTCTTTGTACACATAAGCGGAAGGGATTACAGCAAATGCTTTTGTTCCCTCAATTCTTGTATGTTCATTTGTTTTGGTCGTATTGATTGCCGAGAAATCAGCTGTTTGCTCTTCTTCTGCACAAGAGAAACATAGTAAGGCTATTAATAAGAATAGAGACAGTGGTAATTTGTTCATGTTAGCCATTTTAAGCGTTGAGTATATGATACAAGTTAGGGTATTCTAAAAATAGAATGCTCCCCGAATCTGAAGGCAAGATAAGCCAATTTTTGTATTATTACGCTCAAAACAAACCTCCTTTCTCTCCAATACGTTCCATTTTATTTCGGAAATAAAACCTTTACCGCTTCCACCTTTCCAACAGGCATTTTTTTAGCATTCAAATAAAATAAAAACGTTT
>CACVAQ010000547.1 GCA_902727865.1 uncultured Aureispira sp.
TAAGATTTAAGTTTAGTTATTATACAGTGTTAAACGCATTTTGAACAATAGAATCGTCGAACTAGGCAATCTTTAAGAAAGAGTTCTATCTATTCATTCTTTTGTTATAACGCATTATAATAAGGTCAAAGAAACATAAGAAGACACTTATTTGCTTTGCAAATAACAAGGTTAACATTGTTCCAAACTTATACTAAAAGTAAATTGAACTTAGGTTATCCGTAGCTTGCTATTTGCGCAACACTACGAACGGTTTAAGTTAGTTGAGCTTAGGAGCGCTCGTAGTGAAGGTGTATTCTGTAATTGTCAAAAGAACTAAAATCTAAACAATGAACTAGTTTGGTATTCTTATCATACCCTAGTCCCTTCTCTTGGCAATCTATGATTGCTTTCGAGGCATCCCAATTGCCTGAAATGCTCTGGAGCATTGGCGCATTGGTTGGGCGAATATGTGATTGAATGAATACCATTATTATTATTTTAGTTTACTTTTTAAGGAATGGTCAATAAATAAGATTATTCAAATGTTCAGCTTATTTTTTTACTGTTCCTAAGTTACAATATAGTACAAATTAGATTTTCTAATGAAGTACATAAATTAAGAAAATAGAAGGCTTAATTTAGAAGGACAAGATTACATTGTGTCTGTTTTCATTGCGCCGTTCGAGGTATATAACTTTAGAGAGGCTTTTATAGTTCCACGGGCTGAAAATAAAAACGTATCTTTTTTGAAGTTTTATGCTGTTTTGGGCTCTATTTGCTTGTAAAACAGTTGTTTAGGTTTATTTTTGAAAAGTTTATTTTTTTTGAATAAAAAGGAACAAAGTTCTTTTTTCTTTGTTTTTTGAAAAAAACTTGCCTTTAATCTGACCCAAAGTGTTCTTTATTGTAGGAATCCATTCCTTGTGTGCTATTCGTGAAATAAATCATAGGCTTGTTTTTAATTGCAGAACAACTCAATGCCGCTTCTACCTTAAAAGTAGCCTTCGCTCTTCAACATTATGACAAAGCAAATAAAATAATAGAGATAGCAGCCCCCTTTTTTTAAATAGTTTGTATATTGTTGGGTTGAGCAGTTGATGTTGTTTTTTAAGCAGGTCATAAAAAACGATAAGAACGGCTCTATATTCGAAGAAAAATAGACCAATTAAGAAGCATTCCCCCTATTATAAGGCAAAAAAATGGAAGAAAAAAATACGTCAAACAATAAGAATGAACCCTTGGGCTTAGAGCCCAAAGCGGCAGTTGCTCCTCGTAGTGGCATAATGAGTACGCTTTATAGAGGTATTCAAGAGTTAAAAGAGTTGTTTAGTTTACATCTAGATACAGACGAGGCTGGAACGATAGAAAGTGTCCGTAAAAGTATTGAATTTAAGGGCGGAAATCTGTGGGGGCTTATTTTTGCTGCCTTTATAGCTTCGATTGGATTGAATATGAATTCGGGCGCAGTCGTTATTGGAGCCATGTTAATTTCTCCTTTGATGGGACCGATTGTTGGGATTGGTTATGCTTTGGCAACCAATGATTTTGATACCTTAAAGAGTGCGCTTCGAAATTTAGTGATTTTTGTTGTTGGGTCCGTTCTTTCTTCCTTTATCTACTTTTCGATTTCTCCTATTAAATCCTTGACCGATCAATTAGAAGCAAGAACCTATCCTACCTTTTACGATGTGATGATTGCAATATGTGGTGGTGCGATTGGAATTGTGGCAAGTTCTCGCTTGGATCGAGGAAATGCAATCCCTGGGGTTGCCATTGCCACCGCTTTGATGCCGCCATTATGTACGGTTGGATATGGTTTGGCGACGGGAGAATGGACTTATGCAGGAGGTGCTTTGTATTTATTCTTTATTAATTCTGTCTTTATTGCAGGTACGTCCCTTATCTTTGTTCGGGCACTTAAGTTTCCCAAAAAAGAGTTTCTAGATCCTGCTCGTGAACAACGCTACAAAGCGATTTTGGTTCTTATTGTCGTCTTTACGATTATACCTAGTCTTTGGACGGGCTACAATTTGGTGCAACGAGAATTATTTAACAGCAAAGCAGCCTTGTTTGAGAAAAAAATTGAAGGGTATTATCTAGAAAAAGGCGTCATCATTGACCAAAAGGAGGATTATAGAAGGGATACTTCAAGCATTACTTTGATTACATCTGGTGGACTTAGGGATAGTGATAAAGCTAATTTGAAGCATGAAATGCAGGAAGTTGGCTTAGAGCATACGCTGCTTATTTTTAAAGAAGGAAACTTGGATGCAGAGTTACTGATGGCAGAGGTTCAAGACCTAAAAACAAAAATATCTTCTATCAAAGAAGACTATTCGGGCGTGTTGAAAAAACTCAGCGAGAACGACGAAGTCGTGCTTAAAAACCAAACAGAACGGATTAGTTTCCTTGAAACGGAATTATCAAAATACAAGGTAAAGAGTAAGCGAACGACCAAGCCAATCAATGATATTGCCTTAGAGTTTTCAACCTTATATCCGAATGCCGTCGAAATATCTTACAATGAATTGATTCGAATGAATACCGAGTCACGGATATTGGATACCTTGCCAACGGTTGTGATTCGTTGGGATGGAAGAAGAATTAGAAAAGCGCAAAAAGAGCGCATCGAAAATTTCTTTCAAGCTCGTATGAAGTTGGATACCATTTCAGTTATTATTTACTAGTCCAATTTAGAGCCTATTTAACAGCCAGTCGTTTTGGCTTAAAATTCATTATTCTAGGTACAGGACAAAAAAATATTTTAAATAATATTAGAGCTTAAATCTATTCAAAACTAATCTTTAGATCGCTTCGCTTTTAGATTTTAGATCGCGTTGCTTTTAGATTTTAGACCCTATAAGAGCTTAATAGGGTCTAAAATCTAAGTTCTAAAAGCATGAGCGGAGAGAACGAGTAGTTTTGTGTTCATACACAAACTGGGCTGCTCGATCTAAGATCTAATAAAAGGGTGTTAAGTGGATTCAACATTTTATTAGATAGAAAAAACTTTTGTCCTGTACTCAGTTCATTATTACCAAAAAAATATTGTGGAAGAATTTATAGAAGCGCTTAGAAATAGTATCGTACAAAATGAATTTGCCAAAATGACTTTGAGCAAATGTGCGCCCAAGTCGGCCGATTTGAAAAATATTTATGTTCGTAGAATAGAATTAAAAGACAGCTTGTACTTGTCGTTTACCTATCATTACAGCACGCAAGACATTGTTAAGAATTATACCTTAGAAGAAGCGATTGATATTTTGGAGCAGCATTTAGGGAAGGATCTTTTGACTGGAACCTTATTGACGATTAAAGCAGATGTTGTCATTCAATTCAACAAAAAACGGAAAGCTCGTTTACAACACCGCTCACCAACGATTCGCCAATTGCCAAAACTGAGTCACAACAAGGAAAAAAATTACTTGATAGAAGAAAGTAACCCTTTTTTAGAACGCTTGGGCATCGCTTCCAATGGAAAGGTTTTAAAGGCACATCAAGACAAATACCGCCAAATTAACAAGTACATAGAAATAATGGGGGCCTTGTTGGAGCAGTCAAAATTGCCCGAAAAGCCTCAAATTGTAGACATGGGCTGTGGAAAAGGCTATCTAACCTTTGCTTTGTATGATTATATTCTAAAGCAAAAAGGAGCAGCGCCTAAAATGGTTGGAATTGAATTGAGAGAGCATTTGACGAACTTTTGTGCCAAGCAAGCAAAAATTTTGGGCTGGGAGGATATGAGTTTTGTAGCACAAGATATTTTTGAGTATGATAATAACAAAATAGATGTCTTGATTGCTTTGCACGCTTGTGATGTTGCGACAGATATAGCAATCGCCAAAGGAATCCAAGCACACGCAGATTTAATTGTAGTAGCGCCTTGTTGTCACAAACAAGTGCGAAGAGGCATGAGTAACGAAAATATTTTGCAGAGTATTTTAAAAAATGGTATTTTAGAGGAACGTCAAGCCGAAATTTTAACGGACGGGATTCGTGCTTTGTTGCTAGAGGCGAATGGGTATCAAACCAAGGTGTTTGAATTTATTTCTTCTGAGCATACGGCTAAGAATTTAATGATTACGGCTGTGCGACAGTCCAAAATTAATACAGAAATTCGAGCCGAACGTTTAGCCGAAGTTCAGCGACTTAAAGAACAGTTTGGTTTAGAAATGCATTATTTGGAAAAGTTGTTGGCTTAGTTCTTTGATTTTAGACGAACAACTTAGAAATTCGTTGTTCGTCTAAAATAGAAGCAAAAAGTGTTCTTCTTTTAAAGCATTTTCGATAAAAACCGAAGGCGAATCACCTTAAAAAATTCTATCCTCCTGGCTTTTCCATCGCAAGTTGATTTTCAAATACATTAAAAACTTGTTTTTGGGTAAAAATACTATACTATATAGTACAAGCAATTTTTCCTCAAAAAGATTGCTTGCTAACTCAAAGCGCCCTCAAAGAAGGATGAAAAGCTACTGCAAACCTAGCGGCAAAATTTGAGCAGCATTAATTAATTCCTGCAATTTTAGAACAGCCTCCTTGTGTTTAGGACAAAACTCATCTAACAGTTCTAAGCTCGGTTGATTCATTCGTTCCAATTCTTCTTGAGGAGATAAAGTACTATCTATTTCCAAGACGACCCTCAAATCTTCTTGAATGAGCATTCCTGTAAATTGATCAATTTGATTGGTCGTACGTTCCCCAACACATTTAGAGACCGTTTTGACAATACTCATAAAGCCCACCAACTTAATTTTAATTGCGTAAAGTTCAGAAACCGATAAATTGTCCATATCGTATTGCTCCGAAAGTGAATTGATATAGGATATTCCTTTATTTGTCTTTGTTAAAAATTCTGTTCCATAAATATCCAAACAAGTACAACGAGCTTGCTCCTGATCTGTTAAAAAAGAGACGGTTTCTGGACGAAGTTGATCGATAACACTGTTTTTGCAACCACTAAAAATAAAAAAAGTAAAAAAAAGTAAAAAAAAAGTAGAACAATTAAAATTTTGCATAATAGAGTGATTAAGAGTACTTAAATGGTAGATTATGGGCGTAAAGATACAAAGAATTATAGAGAGAAAACAAGTCCAAATTTTTTAAGGTGTATCGGAGAGCGTTTTAGGCATGTTAAGTGAAAGTTTGCAGAATTTAATTTTGTTTTAACATTAAAAAGCTTGACTTGTTGAAATAATAGTTTACATTTGTGGCATAGTTAGATATATAAGTTGTTTTTGTGGAAATATGATTGTTTTGATTTTTGTAATAAAAGAGCGATAATTAGAAGCCACATTAGAATAAAAACAATTAATAGATTGAAAAAATAAAAGCGCCCAAATAGAATTTGGTGCTTTGTTTCATAAGAAGCTGAATGGTAATTGTTAAGCGGTCTTATTCGAGCAAAAATTTTCAGAAGACTTTCTTTTAAACTATAAAGAAGCAGAAAAATAGAATTTTCATCGAATAAATATAGACACTAACGTATTGCTTTTAGAATCTAGCATTTTATGCAGACCAAATTACATTGTTCTTAATGTCACATTGATTAGAACAAAATTTTTTTTAAAAAAAAACGTGACATTAATTATTAGGAAAGTAATTAATTATTAAAAATATAAACTTTAACTTTTAACTTTAAAACAACATTGAATTATGAAAGGGTCAATCAAAAGCTCAAGAAACTTTATGGTAATCATGGCTTTGGTTCTTTTAGCGATGAACACGCAAGCGCAATTAGTTACCTGTACAACTACTTTGGGAGATGCTTATGTAGCAACTACAAACACTGAAACGATCGGGAAAACTGTGCTTACGAATACGGGTGCTATGATTGTTAGTAAGTACCAAGAAGGTGCTGCTATCATCAAATTAGAGAATAAATACGGTTTGGTAAACAAACAAGGATACGAAATTTGTCAACCAATCTATGAAGAGATTCATTTGTTTAACGGTGGTTATGCTGCTGTAAAGAAAAACGGAAAATGGACGTTTGTAAACAAGCAAGGAAAAAAATTAACTCCGTTGCGTTACGATTGGGTAGGTGGTTTTAACGATGGGTTAGCTGCTGTACTTAAAGACGGAAAATGGGGTTTGTTGAATGAGCAAGGATTTGAAGTTGTTCCAACAACATACAATGCCGTAAAAGTAGATCAAGATGGTCGTATCTGGGTTCAAATGAATGCTACTTGGAAACCTTTTGATGCAAAGAAAAGTATCGATGAAGCGTTTGTAACGGCTTCATAAAAAGAACACTACTGGATTTTACCAACGAATCATAACCAACCTAAGTGGGCGATTAGCATGAACCAAGCTAATCGCCCTTTTTTTGTCTAGGATGCAGGGGTGTTTTTTAGTTTTTTAAACAGCACAAAAGAATACCCCGTTGCGAGAAGTAACGGAAGGATCATTAAGAAAATGATGCTCATTAGGGCCCAATTTTTTGGTAAAAAGAACAAAAGGATAAACCCAATAATTGCCCCTCCAATCCATAAACGGCCTCCTAGCTGATGTGTTTTTTTCCAGACAGCTTCATTTTCCAAGGTCCAAGGTGTCCGAATGCCCATAAAATGATTTTGGCGAATGCTACCCATGTAATTGCCAAAAGACAACATAAAAAAGAGAAAGCAGTAGGCTAGAAGGCTTTCAATTGGAATTTGGGTTGCTCCAGAGCTCGCCAGTAAAATAGCCAAGACTAAGGCAGCGATAAATATTTGTAGAATGAGTCGCAGGCGGTAATATTTTTTCCCCATTCGTTCAATGCTTTCTTGTTTTGCGGCAATTTTTGGTAAAAAAAGTAGTAGCAAATAGATCGGAACATTCATCAATAAAACAAGCCATCCAAGCGATGCCTTAGAACCATATCGGTCTATTTCTCCTTGAAAATTCCAGTGCATCGGAACCTGGTCGGGCAAATCGTTCCATACAATAAAGAGGTACACGAGAGGGAGAATTGTAATAAATATTAAGAGCAACTCTTTGGCTAAACTAGTCGATGGGGGATTTATGGTCTTTGTCATAATTTAAATTTTTATAGGATGTATCGAACGTCAAATCGTAAATAAGATTATAGCATCTGCCCTAAGGCTTAATCTCCTTAAACTGCATCAACCACTGAATCACTTCTTCAAAAACACTCATATTCAAAGAATAGGAAATAAACTGTCCTTGGCGAATGCCAATTACTAAATCGGCTCTTTTTAGTAAATCTAAGTGATGTGAAATACTAGGTTTTGAAATATCAAAGTGTGCCGCAATTTCTCCCGCCATCAAGTCTTTTTCTTTTAATAATTCTAAAATTTGACGTCTAGTGGGGTCATTTAGGGCTTTAAAAAGATCGTTCATTAAGGTATTGATTAGTTATTTAGGCAAATGTCTAATTATTAAACGAAGCAAAGTTAAAAAAGTTTTGTTTTGGAGTAAAAAAACAAAAGGATGTCTTAAAAGTAGGAGGCTTTGAGTTGTCAAGGAACCAAAAGTTTTTTACAAGACTTCTTTCCAGCGTTCCGATTCTGCGATTTTTTGGATGGTTTTATTGCGTTCTTGGAGCAAGCGTTTCATGTATTTTGTCAAAAAAAGACGATTGGCAATTTGCCCTAAAACACCGAGAGGCGCTTCAAACTCAAAACGGTCGGTCATTAAAGTAGCAGAAGCGCTTGCCTTGAAATGGTGTTCGTGTCGAAAGGATTGAAAGGCTCCTTTTAGCATCTCATCGGCGAAAAAATAGGGTGCATCAAATGCTGTAATCTGAACCGTTAGTTTTTGTGTCAATCCAAAATGTCGTGCTTGCCAAGTGACTTGTTCTCCCAATTGAATTAAGCCACTGGTACGCCCAGCAATGGCTTTTTCATTGGTATGTTCCATTGATATTTGGTGCAAATCAATACTTCTAGAGAGGTCAAAACAGCGTTGAATTGGGGCTTGAATAAGCGTTTCTATCTTGATCAAAGGCATCTGTCACGCATTTTAATAATTAGACCAAACCAATTCTTCAAAGGAGTTGAGTGGAAAAGAATAGGGCGCACTGCTTTTTTGTAAAACGATCTCAAAGCCCAAACTTTCCTCCTCTAATACCTCTTTTTCTGGGTCAAATAGTTGCCGTACATGAACGGTATATACGCCATTCTCCAAAGGGACATAAAGTGCTTCTATGTCTGAATTAGGCAATTTTTCGTCTTCAAAATGAGCCGCTAAGGTAATGGACTCGTAATTGATTAAATGCAATTTGGAATTGGTGACGTTTATTTTTCCTTCAAAGGATTGAAAGGCTTTTTGAGTACTTGCTTGATTACAAATACGAACTGTCCAGAGATTAGGAACACTCGTACCCCAAAAAAGCAGGTGTCCTTTTTGACATTCTCGAATCACTCGAACTTCAATATCTTCAAATTCCCAATCTTCATGAATAAAAGATTCATACAAATCGGTGTTGATGAGACCTAAGAAACTAGCATCGTCAGATATTTGAAACAGTTCATTCATAGATAGGCTAGGGCTAAAAAATTATTTGCTTTGGGTATTGGCTTGTTCATGGATTTTACCAATCAAGTCATACACTTCATTAAAAGGGAGATTCCCCAAAGCTTTTAGGATGATGTTTATTTCCTCAAAATTGAGTTGCAGCTGTATGTTTTTGTTTTTATTATCCATTGTATTGTTAATAAGTATGGTCATGTATTAAGATCCATCTAATCAGGTTTTGACCGAATGAATAGATCAAACAACAGGTTTCTAAATAGAAATCAGTTAATTGTTTTTAGGTGGTAATAATTGAAACCGTTTTTGAAAATCTTTTAAAACAGGATTCAAGTTTAAAAAATGGACGTATTTATCTCGATCTGTTTGCGGAATTGTTTTCTGCGGTTTAGGCACTTCTATTTTGGCTTCATCAATTTCAACTTCAAAATTTAAATCCTTTTTCTGAAAGGTTTGAATGAGCAATTGGCGAATCGTCCGATCCCTAAAAATGGCATCTTTGGCTCTATTGCCATTCGTCAAGATTTTGATGACCCCCGTTTCAGCATCTAAGATAGATAATTTTGACGTTTTGAATAAAATTTGAGTCGATTGCGAGTCAATTTTTGACCAATAACCTTTCCAAATGACCTCCAAATTTTCCTGCGTAAACGGCATGGCTTCTTCCTGCGGTTTTTTGTATTCTTCCTTAACTTCGTTTAAGACTTTTGATAAAAAACTACTGCCTTTTTTTAAGGCTAATTTCTCGGCAAAATTACTAGTCGTTTGTACTTCTGAAGGTTGAATTGCAGGCTGATTATCTGATTTTAATTCTGCTTTGGGTTCTTCCGTATCGGTTGTGGTATTTTTAGGCGGCTCAATAGTAGGCAGAACAACTGGATTTTCAACAGGTTCTGCTTTATAAACAGGGCTTGTTTCTTGCGCTGTAGTGATTTTGCTATTGTCTAGTGTTTTTTTTTCTGAGGATGCAGTGATCGTTTGAACGACTCTAGGTTGCATCGCACGTTGGATATAAGCCATTTTTATCAAGGCCATTTCAACATGCAAACGATGATTGCGAGCCATTTTGTAATTTACATCACAATCATTTGCCAAGCTCAAGGCAGACAAAATGAGTCCAGTAGGAGCCAAGTTAGCTTGTTGGTGGTACCGTTCTTTAATATTACCACTCACTTCCAAGAGTTCGACGGTTCTGGCATCTTTACAAACCAACAAGTTGCGCAAATGCGCTGCTAGTCCATTGATAAAAATATCACCATCAAAACCTTTTCTTGAAATTTGGTCAAACAACAACAATAATTGGCTGGCATCTTCCGTCAGCATCGCTTCCACTACCTTAAAGTAATAGTCGTAATCCAAGATGTTTAAATTCTCAATAACATCTTGATAAGAAATCTTATTCCCAGAAAAGCTAACAATTCGGTCAAAAATAGACAAAGAATCTCTCAAAGCACCATCCGCCTTTTGAGCAATAACCGTTAAGGCTTCTTCCTCTGCTTCAATACTTTCTTCTTTGCAAATTTTTTGCAAATGCGTCGTCATGTCAGATACTTGGATTCTATTAAAATCGAAGATTTGACAACGAGACAAAATCGTTGGGATAATTTTATGTTTTTCGGTTGTTGCTAAGATAAAAATAGCATAAGAAGGCGGCTCTTCTAAGGTTTTCAAGAACGCATTAAACGCTTGTTGAGAAAGCATATGTACCTCATCTATAATATAGATTTTGTAACGACCACTTTGCGGGGCAAAACGGACCTGCTCAATCAAAGCACGAATGTGTTCGACACTATTGTTCGAGGCAGCATCCAACTCAGAAATGTTCAAAGAAGCATTTTTGTTGAAGGACTGACAAGAGTCACAAGTATCGCAAGGTTCCATGTCTTCGGTAGGCGTTTGGCAATTGAGTACTTTTGCCAAAATACGAGCACAAGTAGTTTTGCCCACCCCACGAGGACCACAAAACAAGAAGGCTTGCGCCAGATGATTGCTCTGGATGGCGTTCTTGAGTGTTTGTGAGACGTGCTGTTGTCCAACAACATCATCAAAACGTATAGGTCTATATTTTCTTGCGGATACTACGAAATTGCTCATGCTACAAATATACTAATCTGATTGATGAGTTCCAAGTTTTATTTTGAATTAGCCAAATCTCTTTGTAAATAGAAGCAACGGAAAGCCTGCGATAGCCGTGCTTTTGGAGCTTGAAATTAAATTTTTGAAAAAAAAGGAAGGCCTTATTTTTTCCAAAAATCAAGCGCTTTCAAAAGAAGGACGACTTTTTGTCTCGACTGTTTTTAGTGGACAGGATGATTCGGAGGTGCTTTTTTTTGCCAAACAGGTAAGCAAAAAGAACATTTCAAATAAATTAACACGACTTTTCTTGTATATTCCTTTTTTAAGAAGAACTTTGAAACAAGTTTATATCTAATTAAAACAATCACTAATGAAATTATTATATCCCTTTTTCCTATCCCTTTGTTTAAGCCCTTTTTTCTTATTAACTTCTTGTGATAATACGCCACCAACGGAAGCAATGGAAACGCCTCCAGCAATCGCTGAAGAAACGCAGGTGGTCGTAGAGGATAGCCCGCCAGCAGTTGTACTGGATACAATAGCAATAGATACCGTAAGCGTGGATACCGTTAAGGAGGTTCGAAAAGTAGATCGCCCAACACGAGCGCCTGCCAAAATTAAATTCAAAAAAATATCCTATACCTACGATACTATAAAACAAGGGGATGTGGTAGAATACAACTTCGAATTCGAAAACATAGGGGAACGCCCTTTGACGATTAAAGATGTAAAAGGTTCTTGTGGTTGTACGATTGGGAGTTACCCTTTTTTAGACATTGCACCAAACGAAAAAAATGCGATCAAAGCTCGTTTTGATAGTAAAGGAAAAGTGGGCCCACAGTTTACGACCGTTACAGTATATAGTAATGGGAACCCCAAAGGAGATGTTTTGTCTTTAAAAGGCTTTGTGGTGGAAGAGTAATGT
>CACVAQ010000548.1 GCA_902727865.1 uncultured Aureispira sp.
TTTGTTCATTCCTTAGCATTGTTTGGTTCTATTTTTTAGCCAACGATCTTTGGGGCCTTCCTCTTTTTAGGGAAACATTACTGTTTTAGGACTTTATAAGTATTCAGTTGAACGCCCGAATCATTTATAATTTTTATAAAATAGATTCCATTAGGAATGGATTCAACATCCATCGTATAAGGCAACTGGACGCTTGTGAATGTTTTGATTGCCTGTCCCAATTCGTTGTACAGCCGTATCGTGAGCTTATTAAAATCCCCTTCAATTTGCATTTTATCGGAAGTTGGATTTGGGTATATTTTTATGCTTTGTTCTTGACTAACATCCTTTGTAGACACTATAAAATCATATTCATAGGCTCCTATATCAGAAGAAGAACCTTGCGGCCTACTCATCCCATCTAAGTCGATACTGGGTGAAACCATTAGATCAGCACTGTCAATCAAACTAGAATTTTGCAATAAATGAAAATCAATATTTTCATAGTCAACAAAATTATTACTATAATCTGTATAAGAACTTAATTGTTTATTGTTCCCTTGAGTGGTGTTTGAATTAGGGCTTATTTCTAAGCTATTGCTGACGTTGTTTTTTACCATACAATTTAAACTTGGGTTTCCGCTTAAATCTTCTATTTTTATCCAAGCAGGACCAGGAGTAAGGTCAGGCGTAGGATCTAATACCGTATTATTGATAATTTGGCAATTATTTCCGCCATAAAAGGAGATGCCATGCCAGTGATTAACAATAACTAAATTGTTTTCGACAATCCAATTATTAAATGGTCCATTGAAACAGCCTATTCCTTGCAAAGGGCCCGATAAAGGTTGATTTGGGTCTTCGTAATTTAGAATAACATTCCTTCTAACTATATTATTATCGACGACTGCGCCGCCTGTTGTATACGATTGAATCCCATCATCATGATTTCCGTCTACATTGTAACAATTCTTTATGGTGTTCGATTCTACCAAATTATTAGAACCTATAATACGAATTCCATCCGCAGAAAAATTGGTTACAGAATTTCCAATAACATGAATGTACTGCCCTTCCATTGTAATCCCTAAAATGACATTTTCAAGCACATTGTCTTTTATTAGAATAGAATCTCCTCTAATAATTATTCCACCACTTGCTTTCGTAATCCAGTCATTGGCGACTGTCCAAGGTGTCACAGAACTAAATACGTGGCAATTTATTATTTCTATCGTGGAAACTGGACCTTGCCAAGTATGAGATTCAAGAAAGACAAGTTTATTATTGATGTATTGATTGTATGGCTCCGAGCTAATCGTCACATCTTCCAATCGCCATTTTTCTCCAGCGCGGATATGGGCATTTTTAATGATAGGAATGTTGTTTGCGACGGCCTTTATTGTAATAAAGTCGGAATTAATATAATTGTCTAAGAAAAGTTCCCCATGCAAACCACTATATAACATGATTGTGTCGCCTACCTGTATAGGTGCTCCAATATTTTTGTCAACTATCTGAGGCGCATTTTGATCATAGGGTGTCACATAAGCTCTACTTTCAATGAGATTGCTACTAATAACGTTCTCTAATGTTTGCCAAGGAGCAGTAAAAGAGCCGTCCCCTTGATCACTGCCATTCATGGGGTCGATATAAAAGGTTGATCCAATACAAACCTTACAAATAGAGGATAATAAGAGGAGTAAAATAATTTTCTTCATTTTTATTTTTATTTATTTAATTTAATCGTATTGAAGCTGCCTTAATCTATGATCAAATATAGACAGAACAAATAATAAGACAAATTAAATAGACAAAATCATTTTTGAAAGATTATAAAAATTACAAAAAACAAGAAAATAACAAAGGAGTAAAATTCATTACTAAACAAGTAACTACTTAAATGTCCAATATTCAAAATCTTGGACAAATATTTTAGCGATATTTCGAGCATCGTCAATCCCCCTGTGGTGCGTTCCTTCCATCGAAATGTGTTCTCTCTGTAAAGCGCTTTTCATCCCAATAGGTCGAGACAAATTGTGAATGTCTGCGTATTGATGTTTCAAACTAATGTGTTGTTTTAACCAAGTTGTATCCAAGCCATGCAAGGTGCAATCTTTCTTAAATTGTGTCCGATCGTAAAAGCCCCAAGAACACAGGTAGTAGGAAGTACCAAAAGACTCTATCCAATCTAAAAAATCGTGTAAAGCATCTGGAAACAAAGGAGCCGCATCGACATCCTGCTGCTCTATAGTGGTTAATTCTGTACAAAAATCAGATAAAATAGGATGCAAGGTCGGTTTTATAAAACTGCAATATTCCCCTACTATATTTCTATTCTGATCAATACAAAGTGCTCCAATTTCTATAATTTCATTGGTAGATTTCCCTTTTTCCTTCCAACAAGTCGCTTCTAAATCTAAAACTATATAATTCATCTTTTTTATTTTTACTAGTACTAGTCCACAGCATCTTCTTGCTGCGATACCTGAGAACGTAGAAACATAGGGTACAATAAGTAACTGTCTATTTTTGACAACTTTAGTAACAACCCTACTTTTAGCCTAAATAGTTCCTTGTTGACTTTTTCTTTACCTCTAAATATAGATATATGCTTGATTCCCTAATCATTAAAAAATGATAAAAAAAATGGAAGATTTTAAAATAAAACGATTACTCGTCCAATTTCAAAATCTTCCAATCCATAATTTTTGTTTGTTGCCTCGTTCCTAGTATTCAAAAATATCTTTTAAAGTCAACTCTTTAAAAGTTCCTAGTGCCGCTAGATATTTCATATCCAATTTCGTTTTATCGCCTAAAATTAAGATCGTAAACTTGCGATCTTTAATGTTCGCTTCGTGGTACGCTTTAAGCGCTTCTACGGCTGCTTGCTTGCTTTTTGCCAATTCGGTATACCTCTCATATTCTGCGGTACGAATATCGGTTTCCAAGCCTAAGCGAGCATTACTCCGACGATCCCAGAAAATATCTGCGCCTGTAATTCGTTCTGTTTCCATCTTCTTTAGAATCGACTCTACAGCATCTAGAACTTGCTCTTCTGCGACAGGCATTTCTTGTATAATTCCAGTCATTGCAGGAATCGCCTCTTTCATTTTGTCTGCTTGCGTTCCGACAAAAGCCATTAGGTAATGTGCCTTATCCTTTCTATCTGGCGAGGAGCTGTAAGCATAAGCCGAATAAGCCAAGGCTCTCGACTCTCTAATTTCTTGGAAAACAATAGAAGACAAACCCGCTCCAAAATATTCGTTGTACAATCGAGCAACGGTATTTTCTTCTAAATTAAAGTTTGGCGTTCCTTTAGAAACCATCAAAATTTCCACCTGTGGCATTCCTTTATAATCCACAAAAATCACTTTATTCTCATTGGTCTCTAACTCTATAAAAGTACGTTGAGGCACCAAGGGCTCTAATTGTTCTGGCACGTCATGATGCGCTTCTAATACAGCAACAACCTCTGCTTGACTCTTCGAGCCATAGTAAAATATGTTATGCTCATACTTGGTTAGCTTCGCAATAATTTTCATCAAATCCTTAGGAACAAACACTTCTAAGTCCGTGATTCGCAAACGACCTTTGATTGGCGAAAAGTCACCATAATAAGCATAACTCAGCATGGCTTTTTGCAATATTTGACGCTTGTCTTTTTTCTCATCCGCTCGATTCTTTTTCATATCTTCGACCAAATTCTTCAAGGCTTTTTCATTTGGCTCTGCATGCGCCAAGATATGCTCAAAAAGCGCTACGCCTTCCTCAAACGAACGGTCCAAACCAACCAAACTAATGTAGGATACATCCGCTTGTGCACGCACACTAAACGATAATCCTAATTTAAAAAACTCTTGTTGTAATTCCTGAGGAGTATATTTATCCGTCCCCAAAAACTTCAAATAACGCAAAGCAATAGGCAATTCACGGACATTTTGGTTCCCCATTTCAATAATATAAACCAACTCAAAAGTTTCATTTGTTGTATTCTTAATATAATCCAACTCAATGCCCCCTTTCAGTGTTTGGCTAGCGATGCTTTTGTCATAATCCAAAAACACAGGTTCTTGCTGGGGCGATTCCATTGCTTCAAAGCTTTTTCGAAACGCAGACATTACTTCTCTATTTAGTTGCACAGGAGTAATCGTTGGCTTTTCTACCTTTTCTACGACCTCCGCTGTTCCTTCTCTTTTGTAAACGACTACATAGTTATCTAAACGAAGTTTTTCTGTTGCAAAATCAATAATATCTTGCTTGGTAAACGCACGCATTTTTTTATATTTTTCACAAGCGGCTTCCCAAGGCTGATCAAAAATAAAAGCATCCAACATACTAAAGGCTCTACCAGTATTCGATTCTAATTTTCGTATTTCTTGCACCTCCATATTGTTAATCACGGCCTCCAGCATCCAATCTTCAAAGTCCCCTAATTTCAAACGCTCTAACTCTTTTATCATAAGCGCTTCTAGCCCTTCAAGTGCCTGTTTTGCTCTTGGCTCTCCATACAAATAGAAGAAAGAATAGTCATTTGCCGACCAAGCTCCAGCAGCACTGTGCTGTCCAATCATTTGTTTTTGAATGAGGTTCATATCCAACAAACCTGCTTTTCTATTATAAAGAATCCCTGCGGTTAATTGCGCTTTTAAAGCCTCCTCAGAAGTCGCTCCGTCCAACAACCAACCTATTTGAAGGTTCGATTTTTCTTTGCCATAAACAGCCGTTGCGTTTACTTTTGTTAATGGGCTTTGTACTGGCTTTTTCCATTTAGGTACTTTTTTAGATTTATGCTTGCCCCAATATTGCTCTATCATTTTAACCATTTCATTGGGGTCAAAATCTCCAGAAAGGATGATGGACATATTATTCGGTACATAATAGGTATTAAAATAATCGTGTATCTTTTGCATAGAAGGCGTTTTTAAATGCGCTCCTGTACCTAAAGTGGTTTGAGTTCCGTAGGGATGATTAGGGAGCAGACCTTTTAGAAATGCCGCAAATACCTTTCGTCCGTCTTTTCCTTGTGCGATATTATATTCTTCATAAACGGCTTCTAACTCTGTATGAAACAACCTTAAAACCAATTCCCCAAAACGCTCCGACTCTAATTTCAACCATTTCTCCACTTCATTCGAAGGAATGTCATTGATATAGACGGTTCTGTCCAAAGAGGTGAAGGCATTCGTTCCTTCTGCCCCCAAAGAAGCAGCCATTCTATCGTATTCGTTCGTTGCAACATATTGCGCTGCCAAACCTGAAAGAGAGTCAATTTGATGGTAAATCGCTGCTCGCTCTTCTTCCTTAGCCGTTTTATGTATTTCATACAAATCTGAAATTTGCTGCAACAACACTTTTTCCTTTTCCCAATCCAAAGAAGCAATCTTACTCGTTCCTTTAAACAACATATGCTCTAGATAATGTGCCAAGCCTGTCGCATCTGAAGGATCGTTTTTTGAACCAGCACGCGTCGCAATCATGGTCTGAATTCTAGGCGCATCTTTATTGATACTCATATAAACTTTCAAGCCGTTTGCCAAAGTATATACCTTCACTCCCATCGGATCTCCTTCTACTGTTTCAAAAGCATAGGTTCCATCTGCGTTTAGTTTTGTTTGCATATTTCGGTTGCAGGAGATTCCGACACAAAAAAGTAAGAGTGTCATCCATCCTATTTTTATAAAATTCATAATTTATTTTTTACACGTTCCTAAATCTAATACTTCGTGGGATTTTTAGTTTTTTTTAGTCAAAAAAAAAAAAAACCAAAACTATCTTGTTAATAATCAAACTAATATAATTTCTCCACGAAGTAATGTAAATCCATTACTCCGTTGAAAACCCAAAGGCTCAGCTTAGCCAAATCGTATCAGATTTACTATAAGATAAATAACCATTAAGCTAATAATTCATCTAATACAAGATGTTTTTTATGTTTTTTTGGGTTCTTTAACAGTTTTTGCCAGCCCATAAAAAATAGTTTAGGCTTTACTATTTACGACCAAATACCTACTGTTATGAAAAAGAAAAAGCGTCCGCTGTGGCAAAAATTAGCTGCGGGGAATCTTTGAGTTGTCAAAGACCCTTTTTTTATTAAAAAACTAAAACTTCGGAGAATCGCCAAAGAGAATAAGTAGCAGCCTTACCAAACGTAGTAATAAACAAAAAACAGCGCAATAGTAAGTCTATTGCGCTGTCTTTTTCTCAAAAAACGATCTAAACCATTGTCGCTAATTCTGCCAAACGAGCAGCATATCCCGCTTCATTATCGTACCAAGAGGTTACTTTTAACATGCCATTATGAACGGTTGTCAAAGGAGCATCAAAAATACTAGAATAGGGATTAGATACAATATCTGTAGAAACCAACGGTTGTTCAGAGTACTCTAAAACACCTTTTAAAGCCCCTTCTGCGGCTGCTTTAAACGTTGCATTCACCGTTTCGGCATCAACAGATTTGTCTAAGGCACAGACCAACTCGACCAAAGAACCTGTTGAAACAGGCACACGAATACTAGAAGCACTAATTTTGCCTTTAAGAGAAGGCATCACCAAAGCCAGTGCATTTGCTGCCCCCGTAGTCGTTGGAATCATATTCAAGGCTGCGGCTCTTGCTCTACGCAAATCTGAATGTGGAGCATCTTGCAATTTCTGATTGGCAGTATAGGCATGAATCGTACTCATAAAACCATACTTAAGTCCCCAATTATCGTCTATAACTTTCACTAAAGGAGCCAAACAATTGGTCGTACAGGAAGCATTGGAGACAATTAAGTCTGCTCCTGTTAATATATGATCGTTGACGCCTTTTACAATCGTTGGAATGCCTTCACTTTTGGCAGGAGCGGATAATAAGACTTTTTTTGCGCCCGCATTAAGGTGCAACATCGCCTGCTCTTTTTTTCTAAACAAACCAGTACACTCTAACACAACATCCACATTTAATGCTCCCCAAGGTAATTCTTCAGGATTGCGCTTTGAAAACGTTGGAATCGTTTTGCCATTAATAACTAATGCCGTTCCTTCAACAACGACCGTTCCATCAAAACGACGATGCGAAGAGTCATATTCAAACAAATGCGCTAGTGTTTTGGTATCTGTTAAATCATTAATTCCAACAACTTCTACGTCATCTCGAACAATTAAATTCCTAAGAGTTAGTCGTCCGATACGACCAAAACCATTTATTGCAATTTTTTTTGCCATTTTTTTATTTTTTTATTTTTTACTTTTTTTTGCACTAAAAGCACTGATTGTGAACTCTTTTGAGGCAATTGGGGTTACTTTATACAGTTGGGTTTAGCAACTTTTATTAGAAAGATAAAAAAAAGTTTTGACTTTTCTTTTGCATAATAGAAAAACTCACGTATATTTGCACAGCAATGTTGAACACGTCAACAGTATGGTCCATTCGTCTATCGGCTAGGACGCCAGGTTTTCATCCTGGTAAGAGGGGTTCGATTCCCCTATGGACTACTATACTTTTTGTAAGAATTCGTCTAATTTTTTTTTAATAAAATAAAAAAAGTTTTTATTTTTTAGATATAATCTTTGAACGAATCAATTATTTAAAGTAATTTTACAAACTCAAACTTTCGGGTTTGCATGGTCCATTCGTCTATCGGCTAGGACGCCAGGTTTTCATCCTGGTAAGAGGGGTTCGATTCCCCTATGGACTACTATAGCTTTTGTAATACTTCGTCTATGTTTTAGTTTTTTAATAAAACATAAAAATTAACCTGTATTTTTTAAATACAAGTTGTACACGAATTTATTATTAAAGTAATTTACAAGCTCAAACTTTCGAGTTTGCACGGTCCATTCGTCTATCGGCTAGGACGCCAGGTTTTCATCCTGGTAAGAGGGGTTCGATTCCCCTATGGACTACTAAAAGGAATGCTCTAATTTATAGAGTGTTCCTTTTTTTTTGTTAAATACACCTCCCCTAATAAGCAGTCCTCTTGTTTTATTTCTATTTTTAAGTGCCCGTGTAGAATAACGGATAAGTAATCGTACAAAATTTAGCCGTCAATAGATTTGCAATATGACCCCTGTAGAGAAAAAAAACATTCGAGTAGTTCTTGCCCACATTACCTTTTGGCTGCTCTTTATGGCAAGCCCTTTATATCTTAATACGGGATTGTTTGGCTTCCCGATTGCGCTGGTTCGAACGATCATTCCAATTAGTGCGATCGCTATTATCGCTTATGCAAATAATTTGTTTGTTATCCGACAACTCTTTCGACGCAAAGGCTTTGCATGGCACACTCCTTTTATAGCCTATACGTTGATTACTCCTATTGCTTTTTTATTCATTCAATATGCCTTTGTTTTTGTCAATATTATCACCAATGTTGACGTTTCTATCGTATTTGAACTCAAACAGAATGGAGAAATAATTAACACCAATAGAAGTGCTTCTAATTTCCCTAGCTCCGTCATTGGATTGATTACGATATTAATCCTATTTATAAGCTCCCTTTATGGCTTAGCCCTTGAATTTATACAATTAGATCGACAAGAAATAAAGTTAAAAGCAGCCAATTTAAAAAATGAATTAAAGTTATTAAGGCGCCAAATCAACCCTCATTTTTTGTTCAATGCCATGAATAATTTGTATGCAATCGTACAACTAAAACCTGAAAAGGCAGGCGAGTTCGTCTTAAAACTGTCTGAGATGTTGCGTTACGTTACCTACGATTGTCAAAACGATAAAGTTTCTATTAGCAAAGAAATTAACTATTTAAATAATTATGTCTATTTTCAAAAATGGCGGGATCAGAATTTCCAAGACATTCATCTGGACCTAGATCCCTCCCTCAATAGTCTAGAAATAGAACCCATGCTTTTGATTCCTTTTATAGAAAATGCGTTTAAACATAGTTACGACCAAGATAGCAGCCGCAAACGATGGGTTAAAATAAGCCTTCAAAACGAACGCAATGCCTTAGTTTTTGAGGTAAGCAATAGCATCTCTCGGTCCAATACACAAGAGGAAGTTCCCGACGAATACATGGGCATTGGGATTGGGAATGTTCAAAAACGGCTCAATCTTCTGTATCAACACAAATATCAATTGCAAATTGAAAAGGACAGCAATAGTTTTCAAATTAAATTAATAATTCAACTGACATGATCATAAAGTGCTTAATTGTAGACGATGAACAACTTGCTAGAGAAATGTTGCAAGCTTATCTTCTCAAAATTCCAGAATTAGAATTGGTCGCACTTTGTAAATCTGCTTACGAGGCACAAGAAGTCTTAAAGACACAAGCGATTGATTTAATGTTTCTAGACATTCAAATGCCGCAACAATCAGGGATTGATTTTTTAAAACACTTAGGGCTTGATAAACCCAGTGTTATCTTCACGACAGCTTACCCTAATTATGCCGTACAAGGCTTTGAACTAGAAGTCCTCGACTACTTGCTCAAACCCATTTCTTTTGATCGTTTTGAGCAAGCGATTCAAAAGAGTATAAAAACGCTTGACACTACTTACAAAGCAACGCTATTCGAACAACAAAAAGAACTAGAGGAACAGTTTCTTATGGTGCATTCTGAACACAAACATCATAAGATTTTCCTTAAGGATATTATTTATATTGAATCGCTCAAAGAATATGTTCGCTACCATACGACACAAGGAAAAATCATTGAATTAAATTCAATGAAACGCTTAGAAGCTGATTTACCCAAGCACCAATTCATTCGAATTCACCGCTCTTATATTGTCGCTTTACTTCAAATTCAAAGTTATCAGCATGGCAAAATCATACTCAAACTTCCCTTAGAATTACCAATTGGTAAAACGTATAAAAAAGCAATTTTAGAGCAATTATTTAAGTAATAAAATCAAGTGTTAGTCCAAACGCTCGGCACAATAAGACCTAGAGTAGCATTGGCCGTAAAGGAAAAGGCGATCAAGATAGACAAAAAAAGGCCTGCTCTCCAGCAGACCTTTCATAAAAACTTACCCAAAAAAACTACTTAAATGTTACGCATCAAGCGCATTATTTTTTTCAGCCTCTTTACGTTCTATTCTCTGACGTTCCACTTCTTTTGCAAGAAGTCCTACTTTTACTTCCAAAGATTTAATTCGTTTTTCCATTTTTGAAAAAGAATCTCCTTGTGGTAAATTTAGTTTATCAAAGGCTGCGTCGACTATTTTTTTAAATCTAGTCTCGAATTGAGGGCGTTGTACTTCTGTATTTTTGACAACATCATCCACTACTTTTTTTCCTTCTTCTTCAGAAATTTTTCCTTTTTCTACTAATTCATCAATAGAATGTTGTAGTCGCTCTGTTGTAGCAGCAACAATGCCTACTCCTGTATACAGGGCCTTCTTAATTAGATTATCCATTTTAGTACGACTTGTATTTTTTTACTGACAACAGCAGTGCTATTGCCATAAAACTTTAGAACAAAATTTTAAATTAATCTCTGCGAAGTGCTTCTAAACTTTCTTCTACTAAATTGCTCAATTTAGCCTCTAATGCTGCAATACGCTCTTCTAATTCCTCTTGATCTTCCGACTTAGACGTTTTGAAACCAGAAAATGCCGTTCCAATTACTTCTTTAGCTTTTGATTCAAATGTTTCGATGTACTGAGACAATTTGCTAGAATCTGTTGCTGTATTTTGGTAATCATAATGACCATCATTGTCGCCATTAAAACCTACAACTTCTTCTTTTACTACTTTAACAATGTTTTTACTGATTGCGAAAACATCTTTCACAGTTTCTGTTACGCTATTGATAATTGCCATTTCTGAATTTATTTTAAATTGATTTTTAATTAACCTTAAAAAGTAGGGATGACAAAAAAGGTTCTTTTTTATCATCCCAAACGATTGATTGTTGATGATTCTTTGGTACGAATCTTACGATGCAACAAATGTACTACATTTTTTCTGGAGTTTACAACCCGATTTCACAGATTTAGTTAAAAAACAATTTATTAACTTTTAATTAAAAATAAGTTTACAAAAAATTACTTTTATTAACTATTCTATAATTAAAACTCTTTTCATTACGTTATTTACAAAATCAAGTCTATGTAAATATTTTATTTTAAACTATCTCCTACCCAATAGTTCATTTTTCCTGTCATTTTGAATCTGCCAAGCTGTCCAAAGGCAACTTTGTCATACTTTTTAAACTAAAAAAAGCCTGATAGTTTACGCATCCTTGGCTTTCCCATTTTTAGAAGAACCTTCCGAGCGAAGCGTTGCATTTTTGTCCACCTCTTTCCAGAGCCTATCGACTGCAAACAAAAAGAGGCCCCCCCTTGCAATGGGAAGCCTCTGAAAAAACAGTACAAAATTGCTAAATTACAAATCTATTACTTAAAAAAAACCTGTATAAAGCAGGATGGAAAAATAGTCAGTTTTCCCACCTACATCCTTAAACGCTAAAAAAAAAATCAAGTTTCTTTTATATCATTTATTTTTCTTAAAAAAATGTTAAA
>CACVAQ010000549.1 GCA_902727865.1 uncultured Aureispira sp.
TTTTACTGGCCTTCTATCTTCTTGTTTTCAATCTTCAACACCTCTCTTTCGAAGCGATTGCAAATATAGGGCAGGCTTTTCGACTTTCCTAATTTTTTAAAACAAAAGAAACAACTACTTAAAGCCATTTATCATTAATCTTGTCATTACTAAGCCATTACCAAAAAAAATAAATATGCTTTTTTTTCAAGAAGCCTATAAAACACCTTATTCTGGTTACATATCTGCTGGCTTAGCCTCTGTATTTTTAAAAACAATTGCATCTGGATACATTTCTACTAAATCATTCAACAAGCTTATTGCTTCTAATTTCGTATAAAACCCTCCTGCATAAATGCGATAATAAGGTGCTTCATAAAACCAGTCTACTTTTGAAGTAACATTTCTAGTCTTATTTTTTGCTTCAGAAACTTGTTGGGTTGCTAAGTATTTATCTCTACTCAAATATAATTGCACACTCCAAACCTTCACCTTTCTATCTTTGGTAAAATTTAAGGCCTTTCTATGGTCTAAGATCTCTCGAATAGAATTTTCCTCTACCACTCTTACAATTCCCTCTTGATTCTGAGCCATCGAAAAACTATTCCATATTACAATAGTTACAATTGTGCTTATCCATTTCATAACATATACTTTATTGAAGCAGCTGAACTCCTTCTGATGTTCCCAACTTATCTACTCCCGCCTCTATTAACTCTAATGCAAAAGCTCTAGTATGTACTCCGCCTGCTGCAACTATTTTAATACCTTTGGCTTCTTCTTTGAGCAAAAGAATCATTTCAATAGTTGCTCGTCCGCCATTTACTCCTGTTGCATTTTTAATACAATCAACTTCTATATCACAACAAATAGCACAGAGTTGCTTTATTTCTTCCACCGTCAATAAGCTAGTTTCTAAAATAACTTTAATTTTCTTTCCTTTTAAATGTGCTGCTGTTGTTACACTAGCAATATCATTTTTGACATGAGACCAATTAGAGTCTTTGACCGCAGCAATATTAACCATCATTTCAATTTCATCTACCCCTTCATCTATAGCACGCTTGGCTTCTTCCACTTTTACAGGAATTGCATGGTAGCCCATTGGATAACCAATTGTAGTAATTACTTTGATATTGGTTTCCTCTAGTAACTTTGCAGCAGTGTGTACATAAAATGGTGGTACACATACTCCTGAAAAATTATGTTCCATCGCCTCTCTACAAAGTTCCTTTATATCCAACTTTGTTGTATTAGGTTTTAGTAGGGTGTATTCTATATAGTTATTCAATTCCATTGTTTGCTTTAGTAACGCAAAATATTTAGAAAATTCTTTAGGTGGTTATTCTTATAATAAAGACAAAAGTAACAATATTATAAAGCTATGCCTATAATTTAAAATGGATTTTCAGTTTTTTTTTACAAATTTCTTGGTCCTACACTCTATTTTTAACGCTCACTCAGCCCCCGCAAAACAACAAACCGCTGACAATCAATACTTAACTAATCCGAAGCAGGTTTTAAACTATCTATGTTCATTAAATATTTTAATTTATAAAATATTTCTGTATTCTCCATAATTCCAGTAAAAGATTCTGCTCCAGGTCCATAAGCAAATATAGGAACCATAGTAGCGGTATGATAATCCGAGGTAAACTTCCCTTCGACCTTCCCGTCTTTGGCACTTCCTCCATTAATACTATATCCACCTGTTTCATGATCGGCTGTAACTAGGACTAAAGTATTTCCATCTTTCTCTGCAAAATCGAACGCCTCTTGGATCGTTCTATCAAAGTCTAACATTTCTTCTACAATATAATCGGATTGATTTTGATGTCCTCCCCAATCTATTTGAGCACCTTCTATCATTAAAAAGAAATTTGACTTAGGGTAACTTAAAATATCAATTGCTTTTTTTGCAGCTAATGGTAAATAGTTTCCTCGTTCTTTTATTCTAGGCGGCAATTTGGGAGAGATCAAACAGATCATTTTCTCAGGGCGGTAATCGCCTACTTGTTCAATGTCATCTGTTACAAAATAGCCTTTTTCTTGTGCTTCTGCTATTAAATCCCGTCCATCTAAGCCTTTTTTGAAGTAATTCCAACCACCCCCCATTAAAACTTCAATATTTTTTGTCATAAACTCAGCCGCTAATTTTTGATTGACACGACTCCTTGTTGGCTGATGGCCATAGAAACAAGCTGGTGTTGCATGTGTAACAGTAGCTGTGGTGACAATTCCTGTCAACCAATTGGCTTCTTCTGCATATTCTACAATCGTTTTCAGTTTATTTTGATGTATGTCCATCGAAATAGCGCCATTATAGGTTTTAGAACCTGTAGCCATTGCCGTAGCACCAGCAGCACTATCTGTTATCAGCTTCGTCGAATAGGTTTTGACCAAACCAATTTGTCGGAATTTTTCTAAAACTAATGGCGTTTTCTTTGCAATACTTCCTGCTGTAATCTGTGTTAAGCCCATGCCATCTCCTATTAGGAAGATCACGTTTTTAGGCCGTTGGTTTGAAACAAACGTTGTATGGTCTTTTTCTTTTATTTCTTGAATGGTCGTTGTTGCTTCTTTCGGTTCACTTTTGGGAACTTCTGGGGTCTTGCAACTTGTCGTCAACAAAAAGGATGCGGCAATTATTATTAATTTATTCATTTAGTGTATTCAGTTATCTGTAATTGATTGAGTACAGTGTGTAATAAGTTATTAAATAGTGGGCAAGTATGGTATCAGACACTTTGAAAGTGTCTGATACCATACTTCAAAATGAAACACTCCTGTTGAAAGAAAATAAGTAGCAGCAGCGTAAACCAAAATCCAGCTTCAAATTTGTTCATCTTATTTATTGACCATTCCAAAGCTATTCCCGTATTCTTATAGACAAAGATAAAAAAGCCTTCATAAGAATTGAATCGCAGTCTGGTCTGTTTATTATCTGGTTCAATACTAAAGATGATTGGCTCTTTCTAGACCGTCCCTTACAAATCAAAAGTCATCCTAGAACAATGCTTCTAGGATGACTTTTGGTTTATATTATATATAGCTACCGAATTTTGAATAATCGACACCTCAAAAAAGGTTGAAACTCCTTTGCTGACTAAACGTCTAAATAGCGCATTAAACCTTCGTAACGATCATTTAGTGTATCAATAAATTCTGACTCATAAAAAGAAGATTTCACATCGTAGCCAAATCGTTCTAGTGTAGCGACAATATGTTTTAAGTCTTCTTTATTTAGTTTTAAGGTTAATTCTAAGCTATTGGTTCCATAGGGAGAAGAAATAAAGCTGCTCAAAACCATTGCATTCTCTAATTCAATCAGCCTTGATATTTCAGAGAGCGAATAATCTCTAGGCGCCATCTCTAAGACTAAAACACCTCCAGGCTGCGTAATAGAACCTGTATCTGCTAATTTTCTTAGCAAATCTTCTATTGTAATGAGTCCCATGTAATCTCCTTCATCATTTAGAACTGGAATAACTGTCAAATGAAAATCGACGACCAGTTTCATGATATCGTAAAGGTGTTTTTGGGTGGGAACAAATTTCAACAATAAAGCTGGTCGGCTCTCTCCTATTGTGATCTCTGCATCTACAAAATTAAGCACTTCATCTTCTGATAAAATCCCTAATAACTTTCCATCTTCGACAACAGGTAAATGCCTTACATGAAAATCATTCATCCACAATAATGCTTTAACGCCAGTATCGTTTAACTTAAGTGGTGGTACGGAGTAAGATATTAAGGTTGATGCGTACATATGTTGAGTTTATTATTTTTATTAATGTTGGTTGTTCCTTTCTCTAGCAAAAATAAAAACTAGGAATTTGTTAGTAGAAAGTCAGCATGGGGTATAGTAGAAACTTAGAAAGTTATCTTTTAATTCCGTTGAAGTCTGAATTGTTACCAAGAATAAGATAAAAGAAAGAGATTTACACTCTTTTGAGACTGCTTTAAAGTTAATTTAAGAGTTTAGATTCGAATCAAGGGCTAAAACAGAACTAAAATGTACATTTAAAACAAGATTACTTTATTTTAGAAGCCTATTTTCTAAATTTTTAATGATGAATGCTTATTCCTGCTTTTTATTGTTCAGACCTACTTTTAGCTCTTGATTCGCATTTTATGTCTTTTTTATACCTATTTCTAGCCAATTTTTCAAAATGGCTAAGCCTTCTAGGGTTAGAATAGATTCTGGATGAAACTGTAGGCCCCAGATTGGATAGGTCTTGTGTTGTATAGCCATCAAGTCCCTTGTTGCAGTCCAAGCAGTAGCTTCTAAACAGTTGGGTAGGTTATTTAACAATAAGGAATGATAGCGCATTACTTGTGTGGGTTGCGCAATCCCGTAAAAAAGATCCTTTTGTGTATGGTCTACCAGAGACGTTTTACCATGTATAGGTGTAGATGCGTGTACAAGTTTTGCACCAAAATACTCTCCAATCGCTTGCATTCCCAAACAAATCCCTAAAATAGGTATTTTAGTATAAAAATGATGTACCAAGTCCATTAATATTCCCGCATCTTTTGGGCGTTTGGGGCCTGGAGAAAGTACAATTCCGTCAAAATGGCACTTTTCTAGTTCTACTATAGACGTTTTATCATTTCTAATAACAGTACAATTCGCCCCTAGTTGACTCAAATAATCGTATAAGTTATAGGTAAATGAGTCGTAATTATCAAGCAACAATAGATGTGGTTTATCCTTCATCTTCTACTTCTTTGGGAGCGGCTACCTCAGGTGTTGTATCCACAGAAGGACGAATGGTTGGTCTATTCGTCGTATCTAAGGAGCTGTTTAATGTATCGTCTTCTACCTGCTTCGTACTAGGTTGCGGTTGTGTTTCTTCTTCAACAGGTTGTACCGCATCTTTGTTGTCTTCTCCTGAATACATATTGATTGGATTTTTATTGTCTTCTCTTCCTTCATCTAATCGTTCTAAGGCAACGCTCATGTAATCTAAGAAGTTTTTTATGAATGGAGCCATGCCTTTCATTAATTGAGTTCCTCGTTGAGGAATGACCTCTATATATTTATAAAAGAAAGAGGTAGCACTTTTGGCTGCTAAATAATCATCTAAACATTCAAAACGCATGCTGTCATTTACGGAGGTGACTAAAAAACTGCTGTCACAAAAGCAACGCATTTCCCCGTCTGCCATCAAATAGAGTTGTCCACTAGATTTTACACGAACGGAATCTTCTGGAGCAAGCCCCCAATCTTGATCTGCACGCCCTATATGCCCAAGATACCTATTGCCAGGAACAGGCTCAAACCATATATTCATGCTTACTGGCTTTTTACTATTTTTTTCATCTGGAGCAAATAGGTAGGTGTTGTGATCGTCATCAATATTTACGTAAATCGTATCTGGATTTCCTAGTCCCAATTTAGCAGGAATAACCAATTTAGGGTTCTGCTGTTCTCTTGTGACTTCATAGTTCTGATTAAAAACTAATTCAATAACTCTTGCTTGACCAAAAAACAAGACGAGTACACTATATAGTAAGGTAAAGATAAAGCTTGTAATAAGTCCTCCTATAATTTGACTAATCATGTCAAATCGTTTGTTGTCAACGGTTTCTTCTATTAGTTTGGTCACAATCCGAGCCAACATCAAAACAATGAGTAGCGTTACAAAAAAGGCAATAAAAGGTAAGAATACAGAATCTACTTGAAAGGTTTCTATAATAATATTGGTGGTCATTGGCGTAAATGCCATCGCTGCCAACACGCCCGATATTAGAGAAAGTACGGCTAACACCACTTTCATCAACCCAAAGCTAAACCCAAAATAAAACCCAAAGGCTGCCATTATTATAAATAGTACATCTACTGCCATCTGTTATTCTTCTTAAACATTTATGTTCTTTGACAAATTGATTGCGTTGTGTCTTTTGGAATTGTCAAGAACCTCGCATGTATTGTTTTTGATTCGTCTAAACCACTTCTAATTCTTCGTACAAAAATACAAAAACGGATTCACCTTTATTGGTAAACCCGTTTTTTTCTATTCTGAGAATAGATTATATTTATGATAATAAGCTTTTCACAATCATAGAAATTGTCTTACCATCTGCTTTACCTCCAAACTGTTGGTTGGCCATTCCCATAACCTTCCCCATATCTTTCATCGAATTAGCACCAACTTGTTCTACAATTCCTTTGATGGCTAGGGTCAATTCCTCTTCACTCATTTGTTTCGGCAAAAATTCTTTGATGATGTCCATCTCTTCTTTTTCTGGTGTTGCTAAATCTACTCGATCTTGCTTTATGTAGATCTCATACGAATCTTGACGCTCTTTGACCATTTTTTGCAACATCTTAACCTCTTGGTCTTCTGTAATTTCTGTTCCCGATCCGCTTGTTTTTAATAATATCAATTGTGCTTTTATTGCACGTAAGGTACGCTTTCCAGCCTCATTCTTTTGTTTCATGGCATCTTTGATACCTGCATTAATGCGATCAGTCAAACTCATAACACTACTTTTGTTTTAATTATTTAATTTTCTGAATACAGGGCAAAAAATAACGATCTAAGACTATTATAGCTTATCATCTATCCCACAAAGGAATCTTTTGGTAGACAGCACTAAGCCTGTTGGTTCTACTTTTAGATTTCATTCCTAAGCAGCTTCAATGTTTTATTAGCTAAAACCCTTTTATCCTGTATATAGATTTAATCTGTAAAATTAATAAATTCTACTATACAATGTATTTTGCTCCCAAAAAGTTCTTAAATAATCACTAAAATTGATTCTATGTTGAACCTTCCCTCCAAAAATTCGTACTTTTAGAAGTACACTTGGCTTAAAATTCGTTATTAAAAAACGTATAGAAAGAACAAGTTCTAAGCAAAAAATCTTATTTATTCAAAACATAGAACAATGAAACAACTCCTTACTGGACTTCTAATAGTAGCTAGCTTTCAATTGGCTTTGGCAGAAGATGGCATTCATTTTTTCAAGGGAACGATGGCTGAAGCGCAAGAATTAGCTGCAAAAGAACATAAAATTATCTTCATGGATGCTTACACGGCCTGGTGTGGTCCCTGCAAACGTATGGCAAGAGATGTTTTCTCTGATGCAGAAGTTGGAAAATTTTTCAACAAGCATTTTATTAATATAAAAGTAGACATGGAAAAAGGCGAAGGTCCTCGATTGGCAGGAAAGTATCGAGTCAATTCTTATCCTACTTTATTGTTTTTGGATGAAAAAGGGGAAGTGGTACATGCAGCTAAAGGAGGTCGCCCTTCTGATCAGTTTTTGGGTTTGGGGAAAATTGCATTGGGCAAAAACGACAAATCTGCTGATTATACCAAAGAATACGAAGAAGGCAAGCGGGATCCTAGCTTTTTACGAGCCTATGCTTATGCCTTGCTAAATGGCGGAAAGCCGAATTTAAAAATTGCCAATGAGTATTTAAAAACTCAAACGGAATTTTCTTCTAGCGAAAATTTAGAGTTCTTATTTGATTTTGCGAACGAAGCGGATTCTAAAATTTTTGAAAAAGCGGTAGAAAATAAGGACGCAATTATAAAACTAAAATCGGCCCAAGCCTTTAAAGACCAATTAAAAGCTGCTTGTAATGCAACGGTTGACAAGGCGATTGAGTTTAAAGTCCCTAATTTAGTGAATGAGGCAAAGGCTAAAATGAAGTTGGCTGACCCTAAATATGCTAAAGAGTATGCTATGTATGTAGATATAAAGTATGCGGCTGGGACAAAGGATATCCCTGCTTATGTTAAATTTGCAGATAAGTACTTAAAAAAGTATGCTAAAAAGGATGCTAAAACCTTGAATCAGTATGCTCGCAGTGTTTTAATGCAAACCAGTGAAGCTAAATTATTAGAAACGGCTGAAAAATGGGTAAAGCAAGCGACCAATATTGATTACAAAGCGGATTACTTGCGTACGCATAGTGCTATTTTGAACAAATTGGGTCGTACAAAAGAGGCGCAAGAAATAAATACAAAAGCCAGTGAGTTGGACGGCAAAGGACCTAGAATACCTGCGGTACTCCAACACTAAGGAACAGTAAAAAAGAATAAATAGGAAGCGTTGAAAATTAGTTTAATTTTCAACGCTTCTTGTTTTCAGTACACTTCTAAGCCTTACCAATCCTTCATTTTCTCGCTAATATTCCATCGCAAGCCTACTCCTACTAGGATGGTATTGTTATCCAAGGCATCTAGCACTGCATCTTCTCGACGATACATAAATTGGGCGTCGGCAAAAAGGTTGTGTCGAATTTGGTAACTCCAATGTAATTGAAAAATAAACAAGTTGGTTTTTACGCCTTGTCCAATTTGATTGTTTAGCTCTTGTTCTCTAGAGTTGTAACCAATACTAGGATTGCTTCCCCAATTTGACCCCGAAGAATCTTGCCCATAGATAGAATAGTTAATTTGCGCTCGAATATTCATTCTAGGTAGTGGCTGATAATTCACGATGCCGATGAGTTCCACAAAATTAGAACCCAATGGATGCGCCAAAGGCTGATTGTAATGGGTATAATTTGCAGTGCTATCTCTGAAGCTATAGGTATATGGACGAGCCATGTTGAATTCTACTTGCATATCCAAATGATCCAAACCAAAGGCATCAACATATTTTAGTCCTGTTTGTAAAGCAAATTTGTTGCCCCACCAACCGCCTCCTAAGTCAATTAGATCGCCAACGGACAATTCATCCAGTAAAAATTGCCCATAAAAAGAGAACCGCTTCAAGAAATTCCATTTCCAATTTAGTCCAATCACCACATTATCGGGGCTTCCTACGGCTTGCTCTACGGCTCGATAAAAAATAATGGGATTTAAGTATTGCAACTCAAATTGTTCATTTCGACTAAATACAATCCCTTCAAACAAACCTATGTTTAAATTTTTAAGGATATTAAAACTCAAATGATGTGCTGCTAAATACTTCTTGGGTAATGCTAAATCAAATGCTCGTTGCGCTTGCCCGTAATTTTGGGTGAGTTCTGCAAAGATATTTTGATAATGAAACTTCCAAACCCTCGTATTAATTTTTAGATATAGGTAGTTGGTCGAATAATCGGATAAAAATAAAGAACGGTGTCCATCTCCAATAAAATTTTGCCCGTGACCAAATTGAATTCCAATATGTTTTTTTAATAAATCAACAGCAACATAGCCTTGTGCGGTCAAATAGTCTACGCCCGACGTATCCTTCCCTGGGGTCAAATTACTATCGTATTGTTTAAAAAAGCCTGCGCCAGGAACGGCAAAATCTCTTTGAGTTCGATGCTCTACGTAGGTTGGAAAAGCGGCCTGCGTTTCGATTACGTCTGAATAAAAATAAACTCGATTTAAAATATTGCCTCGAATGGCGGCTCCTCTTCTGTTCAAAAACAACAAACGGCTGCTTCCATTGTATTGCTCCAACGATCCCTTAAAATGTAGAATGGGATTAATATTTGCATAAAAGTTTTTGGTCCGTACTTCTAGTAAATGTGCAGGCGTACGATAAAAATGTCTCAAAAAGGACTTGTCGCCATTTGGATACAAGGCTTTCAAAAACGGTTGCTTGCTTTGAATCGTTGAGTCATCGTCGTTATAATCAATCTGTACGTAATCATAATCACTTTGGCGACGGTTGTTCGTCGTCCAATAGTCCTTCGCAACAACACGGTCTTGGTACTGTCGAATATCTTTCCGCATCAAGGGTTTCAAAACACTGTGCACGTTTCCAAAATCGCCTGTTTTAATTTCCATTCGATCGTGTAAATAATGATTTACATCATTCAAAGGAGCCGTCAAAGAGCTTTGAGCCAGACTTATTAAACTAGACAATATAAATCCTACTAGTAAAATATATTTCATAATGATTGTTTTATTGGTTTACGAAAAAGCGTAGGGTCATAACATCCAAGTTTTTCGAGGCTGCGGTCCTTAGACCAAACGTTGAACAGTCGTCTCAGGAGATAATTCGCCTTTGGCATTCAAATTGGCTAATACGTTCAAGCCACAAGTTTTGCCCACTTCAATACTTCCCAAATCGTTCTCAAATCCTAAGGCTTTGGCTCCATTCAAGGTTGCCCACTGAAGCAGTGTTTCAAAAGGCACATAAGATTGATATTTTGCAATCGCTTTCATTTCATCTAAAATAGACAATTGCCAATTCGAGGTCAAGCTGTCCGTTCCAATCGTCATTCTAGCCTTTGTATCTATAAATGCTTGATAATTGGGTAGATTATTTTCAATATACAAATTTGCATTGGGGCAAGTGGCCCAATACACCTGATCGCTCCAAGCTTGAGCCGCTTCAATCTCCGCAGCAGTTGTTAGGGTATTATGTACAAACAAGGTTCTGTGTTGAGGGTCCATGTATTGCAAAGCATAATAAATAGAAGGTTGTTTGGTTGCTTCAAAATGGTCTAGCGAAATACCAAATCCGCCATAAAAATCAATAAATCCACCTTTTTTCTCTAAAAACAATTGGTTTTCAGGAGGGGTTTCTTGGTTGTGTATGCTAACTGTTTTTTGTGTTCCTGCGTTGACGCCATTAATTGCCTCAAACAATTTTGGAGAAACCGAATAGGGAGCGTGTGGAACACAACTTTTTTGATGTCCATCTACTTTATCTAAAGCATCGTACACCGCTTTGTATTTATCAAATTCTGCCGAGGTGTTTTCTTCTTGTAAAAAATCAAAAAACTCTGTAAACGTATAGTATCTTAATTTACTTTTCGATTTTTGAGCAAAGGTGTCCGTCACATTAGAAATATCCCCTACAGCAACGATTCCTTGTTCGTACATATACTTATCTGCTGCGACAATCGCCTCTTGAATCGCTTCCTCACTTGCCCCTCTTTGTTGGACTACGTTAGTAATAAAAGGAATCAAACTAGTTCCCGTATGTACTTTGCCTTTCATGTGCGATAATTCTAGGTGACAATGTGTATTGACAAAGCCAGGGATGAGCACACCGCTATAAATTTCCAACTCCGCTTCGTTGTAATTACTACGGACATCTATTTTTTCAATTTTACCATTTTCTCCAACAAGGACCACGCCTTCTTTGATTGGATCTTGATTAATGGGATACACCCAATCGGCTGTTATTTTACGCATTTTTTATGTTTTATTTTTTAATACTTAGCTACGCTGCTCTTGCGTGGTCAAGGGATTAGAATTGTATTTATTTTTAATGCAATTCTATTTTTAGTGTTCCTTTAGTCTGAACAGAAAGCCAAAGTTATACATTTTCAAAAAAATAAGGCTTACATCTTCTGATATAATAGTTTGGTATTTTTTTATTTGCCAATGAAAATCAAAAAAACACGATGTTTGTTACAGGTTCTTGGTCGGTTCCGATCTACGAACGAGCCTAGTTCTTACACTAAAATACAAAAAGAAACGCTCATTTTTCATAGTGAAAAATGAGCGTTTTTTATCAAAAAAAATTGTCTATTCTCTTATAATT
>CACVAQ010000550.1 GCA_902727865.1 uncultured Aureispira sp.
TCAATGGGACCTTATGAGCGAATTGTAAGTTATAGCTTAACCAATGCTGACCTCCACAAAGCAGAATTTGATCAATTATTAGATGAGACTAAAGTGAATGGAGCCTTTGATTTTAAAACCTATTTAATGGGGTATAAAAATAAAGATAAGGCAACAATAGATCGTATTTATAAGGCAAATTATAGTGGAAGCTTAAATCAAGGAGAAACAATTTCAGTACTACAAATTACCTTGGTAGGAGGGCTAGAGATTCGCATTTCAGATTTAAGACAAACCAAATTATCGGGGTATTATCCTGATTTTATACGCTATTTGGTTAAAAACGGATATAGAAGTGCGTTTTCAAAAAACGATGAATTTATAGAAGTTCAAGAAGACATAAAGCCTAAGATAAGCAAGAGGATAGATGAAATCGACGATAGAAATATTTCAATTTAGGCAGCCGATTTTTTTTAATGAAAAACTTGCAAAACAGCAACGTTAATCTCAGGAAGTAGCAAAAGAATAAACACGTATTATAATGATCGACGTAGAAGCCGCAAAATTAATTGTTAGAGAATTGAGCGTTATACCTAAGGTAATTTGCCTGCCCTTAAGCGCTTCTTTGGGCTATGTATTGAGTGCCGATGTTTTGGCACCAATTCATATGCCTCCATTTGACCAATCCGCTATGGATGGCTATGCCTTGAAGCTTGGAGCAGGATTAGACTATAAAATCATAGGCGAGGTGCAAGCAGGGAGTGCCGAAAATCCTTGGATGGAGATTGGCGAGGCGGTTCGCATCTTTACTGGCGCAGCGGTTCCAACGGCTGCAAATGCTGTTATTATGCAGGAAAAAACCAAGGTAGAAGGCGCTTTTTTGCGTCTTGATGAAATGCCAAAACCGTCTGCAAATATTCGCCCATTGGGAGAGCAGATTAAGAAGGGAGCAATCGCTTTGCAGAAAGGAACCGAACTGAGCCCTGCCGCAGTTGGCTTCTTGGCAGGAATTGGCGTTTCAGAAGTTGCTGTATTTCAGAAACCTAAGATTGCAGTCGTCGTGACAGGCGATGAACTCGTTTCGGCAGGACAAGTATTGGAGAGGGGGCAAATATATGAAAGCAATGGACTGATGTTGGCAAATGCCTTGCAGCAAACAGGTTTTGAAGCTCCAACAGTTGTTCGGGTGAAAGACGATTATGAGGCGACAAAAACACTCCTTAAAGGGCTCTTAGAAACACAAGATTTTGTCCTTATTTCTGGGGGGATTTCGGTCGGAGATTATGACTTTGTTGGAAAAGCACTGTTAGAATTAGGGGTAGAACAGCTTTTTTATAAAGTACGTCAGAAACCAGGGAAGCCTATGTTTTTGGGCAAAACAGCGACAAGTATTGTTTTTGCCTTGCCAGGAAATCCAGCAGCAGCGTTATCTTGTTATTATCAATATGTCTTAACGGCTTTGAAAAAAGCAATGGGCTTGCCTAATTTTGCCTTAAAAAAAATGTACTTGCCCTTAAAAAAAGCGTACTTAAAAAAAGGAAATCGAGCCCATTTTTTAAAAGCAAAACTGACCGATTCGGGCGTAGAAATACTAGATGGACAAAGTTCTGCCATGTTGTTTTCTTTTGCTTACGCAGATGCTTTAATTTATATTCCACAAGATCAAATGCAGACGGCAGCAGGGGCATTGGTGGAGGTACATTTATTGCCTTAATTTATGAGTTTAACACTAAAAAATAAAGTTTGGGCTTTACTCTTTTTTGTATTAATAATAGTAGTACTTAAAAGTTGTACGCCCGTTTCCGAAAAAAAGACCATAAGAGTTGCCGCCGCAGCTTCTACTCAATATGTTTTAGAAGCATTGATCGAAGCCTATAATTCGAAAGAAGCGGTGCAAATAGAGGCTGTCATTAGTTCTTCTGGAAAATTAACGGCTCAAATTGAACATGGAGCGCCAATTGATATTTTTATTTCAGCAGATACCGTCTACCCAAATTATCTTTTTGAGAACGGGAGGGGAGCTGCGCCCCCTACTATATATGCCTATGGACAATTAGTCTTGTGGACGGTTGGAACCTATGATTTAAGTCATGGAGTAGCGGTTTTAATAGATTCTTCGATTCAGAAAATAGCGATTGCAGACCCTAAAACGGCCCCCTATGGAAGATTGAGCCAGGCCTATTTGAAAGAAAAGAACCTATATAAACGCCTAGAACATAAATTGATTTTGGGAGAGAGTATTGGACAAGTGAATCAGTATATTAATACAGAAGCCGTCGAAATAGGTTTGACGGCTAAATCAGTCGTCATGGCTCCAAAGTTGAAAGGAACAGGACAGTTTGTAGACTTAGAAAACACTTCTTTAGCACAAAGTATGTTGTTGCTAAAAAGAGGAAAAAATTCTACCCTAGCAGTCGGTTTTTATACTTTTTTACAATCGACGGAAGCCCAAAAAATATTTGCAGAATATGGTTATAGTAGTGGTTTTTAATAAAAAATAGAAATGAACTGGTCCCCTTTACTTTTGTCTTTGCAATTAGCTTTTATAACAACGCTTTGTTTGTTAATTATCGGTATTCCAATTGCGGCTAAATTAGCAGCAAGTTCGGCTCGATATAAATTTTTATTGGAAGCCATCGTAAGTTTACCTTTAGTTTTGCCCCCAACCGTTTTGGGTTTTTATCTATTAATCGTCTTTTCAAAAAACAGTGTTTTAGGTGGGTTTTTATATCAATATTTTGATGTTCAACTGCTGTTCTCTTTTGAAGGGTTGGTTTTTGCTTCAATTTTATACAGCTTGCCTTTTATGGTGCAACCGATACAAGCAGGTTTGCAAAATTTACCAGCATCCTTAAGTGAAGCGGCTTATACGATGGGGAAAAGTAAAAGAGAAGTGCTGTGGTCTGTTTTATTACCCAATATAAAACCAGCTTTGTTGACAGGAATCGTTTTGAGTTTTGCCCATACGATAGGGGAGTTTGGTGTCGTTTTGATGATCGGGGGGAAGATACCTGGAGAAACCTTGGTGGCTTCTATTGCTGTTTATGACGAGGTAGAATCCTTGAATTATGTTCAAGCCAATTTTTATGCGCTGGTTTTGTTGGGGACGAGTTTTGTTATTTTGGGAATGACCTATTTTATTAATGCTCGATTAAGTACTAAACTATAGAGTTTAAAGAAAACAATGTTACTACACTTAGATTTACAAAAGAAATTAGACCGAACAGAAGGATCGAGGGAACTGAAGGTCCAAATGGAATTGGATGCAGGGGATTTTGTAGCGATATATGGTCCTTCAGGCATTGGTAAAACAACCTTATTGCGCATCATTGCTGGTTTAAGTCAAGCCGATACTGGCTTTTTGTCTATTAATAAAAGCTGTTGGTTCGATGAAGAAAAGAACATTAACGTATCTCCTCAAAAGCGAAAAGTAGGTTTTGTCTTTCAAGATTATGCCTTGTTTCCCAATATGACAATTTTGGAAAACCTGCATTTTGCAAACTCCAATGCCGCTTTAATTCAGAAATTATTAAAACAAACCAATCTAGAGGGGTTAAAACATAAGAAGCCCGCAGAACTTTCGGGAGGGCAACAACAACGGGTTGCCTTGGCTAGAGCTTTGGTCGTGGAATCGCCAATATTGTTGCTGGACGAACCGCTTTCTGCTTTAGATCATTCCTTGCGTCAAGATATGCAAGACTTGATTGCCGAGTTGCACCAAACGTATCAACGAACAACGTTGATGGTCAGTCATGATATTCCTGAAATTATTAATTTAGCCAATAAGTTACTAGTGATTAAAGATAGAGATACTATATTATACGATCAACCTAAAGCTTATTTTGAAAGAGAAAATCTATTGGACGAAATAGAAGAGACAGGGCTTATTTTAGCGATTGATGATAAGGAGTTGTTGCTTCAAATTGGGGCAAAAAAACGAAGGCTGCCTTATTCAAAGGAGACTTTAGGAGCGATACAGGTTGGTACGAAAATTAGTCTTAAAAGATGGGTGCTTCCATCTAAAATACATGAAATAGAACGACAATGATTCGAAAAGAAGCATTAACAGCGGTTATTTTGGCGGGGGGGGAGAGCCAACGAATGGGAACAGACAAAGCGTTCTTGGATTTCGAGGGGCAGCCATTTATCGAACGCATTCTGCATGTTCTAGAAGGGTTGACGAAAGAGGTTATCGTCATTGCGAATACAAAAAAATATGCGTCTTTAGCAGTCCCTGTTTATCCTGATTTAATACAAGATTGTGGACCAGTCGGTGGTATTTATACAGCGATGAAAAGGGTTCAAACACCTTATTTACTGGTGTTGAGCTGTGATATTCCTTTGTTAAGTGTTGCCTTACTCGAACATTTAATAGAAGAAAGTATTCCTTGCGATGCTAATATATTAACAACAGAAGAACGTTGGCAACCTTTGACGGCTATATATAATAGTAGGACGCTGCCGATTTTTAAAAAAGCATTAGAGACCCAAAAACTGAAACTTCGTTCTTTATTGCCTTCTATGCGTTTACACCAGATCGCTTGCCCATCGGACTTGATTCCTTGTTTGAATAATATTAATACACCCAATGATTTAAAAAAACTTAGAGATGGATATAACAATTAAATTTTTTGGTTTGTTAACAGAGGCCATACAGCAAGAGCAAATAATTTTAACTTTAAAAGAGCATTGCACGGCTCAAGATTTAACAAATACCTTGCTGCGTACCTTTCCTGCCTTGGAAGGAAAGGAATTTAAGCTTGCTGTCAATAAGAATATTGTAACAGAAAATGTAGTCATTTTGCCAACAGATGAACTGGCTTTATTGCCTCCTTTTGCTGGGGGCTAAAAAGTACCTTTTTGCCATTTTTTAGCCCCAAAAAACGACTTCCAAAATGGAATAACTAACCAAGATAAGCAATATAAAATCATTATCAAAATGATTTTATATAAAACCTTTATTATAGAGTTTATTGTAAAAATGACTTGTTTTTTAATTTTTTTTGTTGTACATTACCTGTTCTACGTAAAGCGACTAAAAAACGTTGTTTTGTAGATACTTCATAATACTATCATCCGTAAAGGAACGAATCATAAAAATACAAACTATGTCAACTAGTAATTTGTCACCAGAAGCCGCAAAAAAACTATTAGCACTCCAGCAGGAATTGCGTCAGTTTTTGAAACAATTTGGGAAATTAGAAGATGGAAGTACCGAGCGTGCTAAACATATTTTAAGTGCCAAAAGTGTAAAAGATTTGTATGTAAGTCTTACACTGGTAGACTTAAAAGAAATTGCTAGTTCGGCTGCGCCTGATGCAGCAGATGTACAGGAAGAAGAAAGTGTCGAAGTGCCTAAGACTAAAAAGGAAGCACGGAAAGCTCGTCGTGAAGCACGAAAGGCTGCTCGCAAAGGTGAAAAATCGGAGCGAAAAGCAGAGCGAAGAGAGAGCACAGTTGTACGCAAAGCACAAAATGAAGATAAATCAGGTGCTAAGGAAGAGAGTCTATTTAGATATGATAATCTAAAGGAAGTATGGGCGAATTATGAATTTGATAAAATTACGTCGAATTTTAGATCGTATTTAGATGAAGGGGAGAAGTTCTTGACCGATGCACAAAACTTTATTGATTATGCACAGTCTTTTGCGCCAGGTATTTATATCGAGCAAATAGAAGAAATTGAAGCATTGATTGTTAAAGCAGAAAAATTCCTTGTCATTGCTCGCAACCTTAGTGAGCAGGTAGACCGTTATGCTAAAATTGCACAAGATGTCGTTAACATGACTTTGAGCTTGCCGAGTAAAGCAGAAGACTTGAAAGATGGCATTGTTGCTGAAGCGACAAAAATATTTGCCGCAGCTAAAAGTTTCATTGCGACAGCCGATTTGACAGACGAAGACATTCAACTTAATGTTGAAACCTTAGAAGGGTATTTGGCTAGAGGAGAAGCAAAACTTGGACGATTAGAAGACTTGGTCGGTGTTGTTATTGGAGATGAGGATGGTGACAACCTTCCTGATTGGTATAATAGACTAGAAGTCAAGTTTAATGAACTGTTGGGCAACGGAAGCGACTTAATTCCTGGAACTAAGATTGACGATAAAATCTTGATTCAAATTACAGGACTTAAAAAGTCAGTAGATAAATTTATTGCCGCTGCTTCAGATAAAGTAGAAGCCTTAGGCTTGCAAGAAAAAATACAAAATGCACAGCAATGGTTGAGTAAATTAAGTGAATTTACATCCGCAATTACTGGTTTTGTAGAAAATGTAAAAGATGGTGATTTAGCCGCTATTTATGAAGATCTTAAAGATTTCAAAGACTTTATCGATTCTGACGAAGATTTACTAGAAGGAACAAGTGTTGATAATAAAATTAAAGCGAAACTTCAAGAATATAGCGAAAAAGCTAGAACTTGGTTGATGAATAAATTGACAGGCGGTGACCCTGACAAAACAGGAGAGGTTCGTTCAATTTTAGGTGCTATTGATAAACTTATATTAAGTACAGGAGGTGTGGTTGACCACTCTTCTAAGTATGAGAAAGACGAAAACAGAATTAGTGTTCCTGAGATCAATGCTGTTTCTAAAGAAGAAATGGCTGAGGTTTTAGAGAAGTATGGTATTCGTAAAAAGGATTCTTCTTTTGAAGGCATTTTATCGGATATGAAAGACCAAGCAGATGAGGCTAAAGACAAGGTTGGGCTTAAGTTTAAAGATGCTGCTTTGCGTGGCTCTCAAGCTTCTGCTGCCTTTAGAGATGCAAAAGAAGAATACGATCAATCGGTGACAAAACACAACGATTATTTCAAAGCAACAAATAGCTTAGGGAAAAAAATAATTAGCGGTTTATTATCTGTTGCTGGGGTTGGTGTTGATTCTTTTTTACCTGGTGCAGGATCTGTTATTGGAGCTGTAGGGTCTGCTTTGTTGGGTGAGTTTGACGAAGTCAATAGCCAAATTGATAAAGTGATGCCAGAAGGTTTTGACTTTATTGGAGATTTAGCAAAAGATATCCTTCCTGGTGTTTTGCCTTCGTGGGGAAGTGAACGTGGCATTATTCAAATCGAAGGAAAAGAATTGTTAGCAGGATTGAATGAATTGTACATGAATGGTATCTCTTCTAGGTACCAAGATGTAATGTCCTTGTTGAATGGAATTAAAGCTAAATCTAGTAGTTTAGGTAAGAATTTAAGAACCTTGGAACAAGCCGATACGGTTGATGAAGATAAATTAGCGGAAATTAAGGAAAATGTAATTATCCTAGAAATGAAATGGGCTGGTTTGAAAAAAGACATCTTGAAAAAATACATCAATTTGCCTTATCCTCCTATTAATGAGAAAAAAGCATACCAAAATGCTAGCCGTTACTTGTACTCTGTTTGGTTGATTCGTTTCCCTCAAAAAGAAATTCGTATTGCTGAGGCAATGATTAAGCAATTTGAGAAGTTTGGCATTATGTCTGAATCAAAAGCGGAATGGGATACAGGTTTCTGGGCTAGTGCAGGACGTGGATTCTTCGGATTCTTTGGTGGTGATCCATTTGATTATAGAGCAGAATTAAAGAAAATGAAAGCATGGGCGTCTAGTGAAAATGATACCCTAAAATCTGCACAAGCTTGGGCAGAAGTATTCTAAATGTAAATAATAAATAAGGTAACTTCTTTTAAACGAGGAGATAGCGTTACCATAAAAAAAGCCCAAACTCAATTGAGTTTGGGCTTTTCTGTGTAGTGTACTAAGATATTCTATCTGTTTCAAGTATTCCTAAGGGAGGTAAAGACGAAGAGGCTATAGTGAATAGAATCGTACCTTCTTAAGACTTTAAGGATGGAACTCAAGCATAAATTTTAGCTCAATTCCAATAAATCATTCATACCAAAAACGCCTTGTTTACCAATCAACCAATGAGCGGCCATAATCGCACCTGAGGCGAAGCCTTCTCTACCTTTGGCGGTGTGTTTGATTTCAAGTTCATCAATAGCAGAATGGTATTGAATAATATGTGTTCCTGGTGTATCTCCAATACGCTTCGCTGTAATAGGAATACAATTGTCTTTGATTTTTTGATTGCCTTCTTGCAATTGATAACCTTGCAAAACATCAATTTTTTCTAAGATTCCTTCGGCTAAAGTTACCGCTGTTCCGCTAGGAGCATCTAACTTTTGGGTATGGTGAATCTCTTCAATGTCCACTTGGTAAGAAGGATGGTTGCTCATTATTTGAGCTAAATGCTTATTTAACTCAAAGAATATGTTGACGCCAATACTAAAATTAGATGCATAAAAAAAAGCTCCTTTGTTGGCTAGACACCAATCTTTAACGGCTTCATATTTATCTAACCAAGCGGTTGTTCCCGAAATAACGGGCAAACCTGCTTTGAGACAAGTCATGATGTTATCATAAGCCACATCTGGTTGTGAAAACTCAATGGCAACATCTGCTTGTTGTAAATTTTTGTTAGTAAATGCATCTAAATTATCTGCATTAATTTTGAGAACAACTTCGTGTCCTTGTTTGGAAGCTAATTGCTCAATGGTACGCCCCATTTTGCCATAGCCAATCATTGCTATTTTCATGTTGTTGTAAGAAGTTTTATTGGATAAAGCTTAAATGAAGAATAGTGTACCTAGTCTGATTAGATACACTATTCTTGCAAAGCTGTTAAAAAAAAGCTTTAAATAAGACTAAGCCTCCTCCAAAAAGGGGTAGCGATAATCTTTAGCGGGCACAAAGGTTTCTTTGATGGTACGAGGAGAAACCCAACGCAACAAATTTAAGATAGAACCTGCTTTGTCATTGGTTCCCGATGCACGGCCACCACCAAAAGGTTGTTGTCCAACAACAGCACCCGTAGGCTTGTCGTTGATGTAAAAATTACCTGCGGTGTGACGTAAACGATGTGCTGCCTTCTCGATCACTTGACGATCAACGGCAAACAACGCACCTGTTAAAGCGTAAGGAGAAGACTCATCTAGGATGTCCATTGTTTCTTCAAATTGGTCGTCCTCATAAACGTAAATAGATAGAACAGGTCCAAAAAGCTCTTCACACATCGTCGCATACTTAGGATCATCGACTCTAAGCACTGTTGGGGCAATAAAGAACCCTTCTGATTTGTCATAAGTACCACCAGCAACGACTTCTACACTATCGTCTCCATTGGCACGATCTATATACGCAGTAATTTTGTCAAAAGAAGTTTCGCTAATGACAGCATTGATGAAATTAGTAAAATCTTCTACAGTACCGACTTTCATAGAAGCCAAATCTTTAACCATGATTTCTTTAATCGCAGGCCATAAGCTTTTAGGAAGGTAAGCACGAGAGGCCGCAGAACATTTTTGTCCTTGGTATTCGAACGCACCACGAGACAAAGCTGTTGCGACATCGTTTGCATTGGCAGAAGGATGTACCATGACATAATCCTTACCACCTGTTTCTCCAACGATGCGAGGGTAAGAATTGTATTTTGAAATATTGTTCCCAATTGTTCTCCACAAGTTTTGGAAAACACCAGTAGAACCCGTGAAATGTAATCCAGCAAATTCTTTATGGTTAAAAATAACATCGCCTGTTTCAGGACCATCTGTTAAAACTAAATTGATAACGCCATCAGGAAGTCCAGCATCTTTGAACAAATCCATGATTACTTTGGCAGAATAAATTTGAGCCTCTGAAGGTTTCCAAACGACTACATTACCCATCATTGCAGGTGCTGCACATAAGTTGGCACAAATAGACGTAAAGTTAAAAGGCGTAATCGCAAAGACAAAGCCTTCTAGCGGGCGATGTTCTAAACGATTCCACATACCAGGATTAGAATCTGGTTGCTCACGATACAATTCCGTCATGTATTGTACATTATAACGGAAAAAATCAATCAACTCACAAGCGGCGTCGATCTCTGCTTGGTACGCATTTTTAGATTGCGCCAACATCGTTGAAGCATTTATTTTTGCACGATAAGGACCTGCTAATAACTCAGCAGCTTTCATGAAAATAGCCGCACGGTGTTCCCATGAAGTATTTTCCCAAGCATCTTTAGCCGCCAAAGCAGCATTAATAGCCGCAGTTACATGCGTTGCATCTCCTTTGCTATAATGTCCTAATACATGTTTCTTTTCATGAGGAGGGTGCATAGAAACTTTCGTGTCTGTATGTACTTCCTTTCCATTTATAATCATAGGCACATCGGTTTGAGTTGCCTTGTAGACAGCCAATTGTGCTTTTAGTTCTGCTCTTTCTTTGCTTCCTGGAGCATAGCTTTTTACAGGTTCGTTAATCGGTGTTGGGACCTTAAAAAATGCATTAGCCATAGTGTGTTATTGTTTTTTTATTATAAAATAATACATAACAAATTTAAAGAAGCTCAAAGGTAAGAAATGGATGGCGAATTCAAAAATTATAGCTTGATTTGAATATTTCTTTAGTTTGGTATTTATAATAATAGTTCGGTAATTTTTTGATTGTCGTAAATCAATCTAATAAGGTTTTTTGCCGAACTAGTGATTTAACTTATACTATGAAAAGGAATTAGAAGCGTAGGGAGTCTTATTTACTAGGGATATAATGTTCAAAGCGATAAGCTCCTTTTGTGGGGCCCCAAACCTGTACGCCCTTGTCGTTGTAGCCTATATCTAAACTGGTAAATTGGTCTAATCCAATGGTAACTTCTGACTCCGCAAAAGAAGCCCCTGCCATTGTACTAGAGCAAGTATTTTTTTTTGTAGCTCCAGTATATAAGCTGTTGGTTTTTTTTGTTAAATACACTGCACAGCCTTTTCTTTCTACTAAAATAGAGGGCGTAAAATTTTTCCAAAATTCCTCCTTTCCTTCTGCTCCAATAAATTCTTTGGGCTCTGGGAGGGTGTATACGTTGCTAATTAAAGTATCTCGTTCTCCTCTGATAATTTTATAAACCCGTTGTCGATAAGGGCTTTTAGGAGCGTCAAACTGAGCTTGTTCTACATAAAACCATTTGGCATCATCTCTGTCTTCCCAAATAGGATATAATTTCATGATAATGTGATAAAAGTCATTCTGGTCGCTGTTGTTAAATTGTTTGGTATTTGTATAAATTCCTGGCATGATGAGCGTGAGTTGCTCTAAGTTGTTTTTAGTCGCCATGATTTTTTCTCGCTGAGCATCGTCGAACTTAGAGGCGTTTAGCTTTTTATTGCTTTGGCAACTGGTAAAAGAGAGGTAGAGGACAGCTGAAAAAAGGAGGATGTTTTTCATGTGTTTTTGTTATTACAAATAAATTTAAGTGGATACATTTACTCAGGGAACAAAGGAACGTGAGGGGGCTGAAGTTTTATAAAAAGAGTTCTTTTGGGAAGATAATAGTAGATCATGTTTTTAATTAGAACGAACCGTTTTTAGTTAAATACATCCTTTAT
>CACVAQ010000551.1:0-2234 GCA_902727865.1 uncultured Aureispira sp.
TGGTGTGGTGAATCTAATGAAATCTATGAAGGGCGTTGAGTCTGATTATAGAATCGAAGCAGAAGCCATTGTAGAAGATAATACTTGGAATCCTTTGGCAAAAGCAAAAATTCTATTCGATTCGTAATACTGTTTAATAAAAAAAATATAGCTATTTTATTACAAAAAAACCTTTTGAGGCGTAAAGCCTCAAAAGGTTTTTTACCTTTGCGGCATATTTAGAGATTTAGGTTTTTTGTTTTTATACGAATAAGAGTAGCTTATAAAAATGAAAATTAAAAGGGAATCAAGTGAAAATCTTGAGCTGTCCCGCAACTGTAAGTAGCGCAATGAGTTTTGTTGTATAATTCCACTGTTCAGAATAGAATGGGAAGGAAAACAAAATGCTACAAGTCAGGAGACCTGCCTACATCCTTTTTGGTTTATGCTTTCGTGGATTGAAGCAGCCAGTCTAGGAGTCTTCTTCAGCCTTCCTACATTGGGCTAGTTCTATTGGACTAGCTTCTATTCTGTTAGTATAGTAAAATTTTTTCACTTAAATTTTAACACTATGCAAGCCTCAGTAAAATTAACATTTTTAACCGTCCTATTGGTCGGAACCTTGAGCAATCTTTTTGCTCAAAATGAATCTATTATTGTTGTAAACGGTGGCGTTTTTGGCGTAACCAATGCTAGTACAACTATTGAAGATCTAAATTCAGGAACAGCAACAAATATGGGCGATATCGGAACTTCGTCTATTCAGGATGTTCTCATCAATGGACAATATGCTTATGTAGCGGCACAAGACAGTATTATAAAATACGATTGGACGACTAAAACTAGAGTGGCTGCCAATGCCTTTTTGGGGCTAAGTACGGTGAAGTTAGCGCAGTACAACAATCAATTGTTAGTTGGGAATTGGTATGGTCCGTTTGGGGCTACAGCAGCTTACAATCAGCACTTTTTAATTTATGATGCGAATGATTTATCTTTTATAGACAGTGTTCCTCAGGTGACAAAACCTGCGGATGACATTGTCGTGATAGGAGATTATGCTTATATCGCTCAAAATAATGCCCAAACAGTGGTTTTTGGGGATACCTTGGGTTATTTGGCAGTGGTCGATTTGACGACAAGGACCTTGGTTCGCAACGATACTTTGTCAACCACTGGAGCAGATGTTGGGCGCATGGTGGTCGAAGATACGATGATCTACACGATCAATAAAGCAAGCAACACGATTTCTAGTTACAATACCGTAACCTTGGCAAAAACAACACAAGCAGCTGCTGGCGGAGTCGTTTTAAATCCTGCGGTCTATGGACCAACGGCTTTTTCAAAAGGAGCAGGCCTTTGGTATTTTCCTTACGATGGCGGAATTGGTAGTTACAATTTGGCTACGAATACTGTAGTGTCAGCTAATATTGTCCCTATTGCAGGTGACTTTGCTTTTGTAATGGATACGGTTAGTGATAATTTTTGTGTCAGTCACATCAATTATTCCAATCAACTTCAAAACAAGGGAAGAATTTACGATACGAATGGCGATAGTGTCGGCATGTTTCAAGTAGGCTATTCGCCTGAAGCCTTGGCAATTATCTCTAATGCAGTTGTGGGATCTACGGTTCAACTAGCAGCAAGCAATGAATTAAATTATACGATGGCACCCAACCCAGCAACATCTGTCTTAACCGTACAGTTGGAAAAATCGGAAGCGGTCACTTTGCTGGTCATCAATCAAGTTGGGCAAAATGTATTGACGCAATCCTCTACAGATGCCGTGACAACATTGGATATAGCTTCCTTGCCAGCAGGGATGTATTTCTTGGCAGTTGTGAATGAAAAAGGCTTGATGCGAACACAAGGCTTTGTCAAACAATAAGGAACGGTCAAAAAATAAGATTTTCAGTTTAAAGAATAAAAAACCAGCAAGCTCTTAATTCTCAGGATTCAATTGTAACTTTAAACGTTTATTTTAATAATACTTCGTGAGATTTTTAGTTTTTTTACCAAAAAACATAAAAACTATTTCATATTAGTTTGAGTATCAATAATTTAGTTAAATTAATGATTCAAAGCTATCTTGTTGATACTCAAATTAATATAATTTCTCCACGAAGTAATGTTTTAAAGTAGTAAAACAATTGAACACTGAGAATTTTTTTATGTCAACACGAGATTATCAAGGACAAAAATACCAAAAAAACCAACGAGCCTTAGTGCGAGATGTGCTAACAGTAGAAGAGGCCTTG
>CACVAQ010000551.1:2334-11360 GCA_902727865.1 uncultured Aureispira sp.
TTTTAAAGTAGTAAAACAATTGAACACTGAGAATTTTTTTATGTCAACACGAGATTATCAAGGACAAAAATACCAAAAAAACCAACGAGCCTTAGTGCGAGATGTGCTAACAGTAGAAGAGGCCTTGCAAATTACCATCAATAACTTTCCTTTTACGGTAACCATGCGCACGCCAGGAAATGACCGAGCTTTAATTCGAGGTTTGTTATTTTCGGAAGATGTTTATCGAGGAGACAACGCCGCTTTGAGCCTTGCTTATCGACAAAAAAATGCCATTACTAGAATTGCAAACGTCACCTTGGACAAATCGCTTTTAGGGGCGGGGATAAAAAGCACTAGAAGTTTGCTTTCTGTATCTTCTTGCGGTATTTGTGGTCGTCAAGAATTGGATGATGCCTCGACATTTAAAGATTGTCTGACAAAAAAAACAACAATAAGTGTTGGTAAAATGGCGGCATCTTTTGACCGAATGCGAACGCAGCAAGATGATTTTTTACGTTCTGGCGGCTCTCATGCCGCAGCTGCTTTTTCCGAAACAGGGGATTTGCTGAGTTTGATGGAAGATATTGGTCGGCACAATGCGGTAGACAAAGTAATTGGAGATTTGCTTTGGAAAGACCAACTAGAACAAGCCAGTTACTTATTAGTTAGTGGTCGTATTTCTTATGAAATCGTCTCAAAAGCCTATATTGCCCAAATTCCAATTTTGGCTGCCGTCTCTGCGCCTTCTTCCTTGGCGGTGGAATATTCCAAACAGTTTGGCTTAACCTTGCTGGGCTTTTGTAGGGGAGAACGGGCAACTTGTTATGCCAACGATTGGCGCTTGACGTTATAATAAAAAGCCAATTTGAAAATTTGACCCCTCTTTTTATAGAGCAAGTTTAATTTCCAAATTAGCTAATGGATAAATTTCATGAAGATAGGCAGGGCTAAGTCAAGCTAGAATTTATTGTTTTATGGCTTTTTTTAATGTTCTAAAGCCTTCTTTTTCATTTTTTAATTCGATGTAATAAATCCCCGTAGTGAACGTATTCAATGGGATTTCGATGCTATTATGCCCTTGTAAAATTTCATGCGTCCCCATGTTTATTAACGTGCGACCGACGACATCTGTAATTTTGATCTCGACACTATTCAGCTGTTTAGAATGAAAACGAAGGCGGGTATTTCCTTTTGTTGGGTTTGGTTGTAGATGAATATGATTGACAAATGTTCCAGTCATTTGAACGTGTGCGATGTCACAAACCAATTCAGAGCTATAAGAGACATCCACTTGTTTTAGCCTATAATAATAACTAAGACCGTTTGCGACAGCAGCATCATGATACGTATAACGTTGAGATACATTTGTTGTACCACGACCATCTGCCCAAGCAATTTCTTCAAACAAAATACCATCAGTACTCCGTTCAATAGAGAATCCAAGATTATTATCTTCACTTAAAGTAGTCCATTCTAATTGAATCGAATTGTTTTGTTGCAATGCCGAAAAACGTTCGCACTTGACAGGCAATAGCGTACAACCGATTTGAATGTTTCGTTGCGTTGCACATATTCCATCGTCGGAGGTACAGGTATAAGTGGTCGTCAAAGCAGGCGAAGCAGAAGTAGTGGCCGTGTTGGTAGAACTAAGACCTAGACTAGGAGACCACGAGTAAGAATAGTTCGAACTAAAACCAGTAGGAATAGGGCAGAAGGTGATGCCTTCGTTTGTAGCGGTCCATGCCGCTCTATTTCGTCCAGCTACGACGACGGCATTGTTTCCTCCAGCATCTTCGATGCCCATTGTATGCCCTCCAGAACCATCAGGTTGTGTTGTGGTATGAATTTCAATACAGCCAGTAGCTTCGATCAAATGGACTTGAGACGTAACATTATTGCCCGATGGATAATGATTGACATTAAAAAATTCCATCACCAAAATTCGGTTTGGGGCAATACCAACGGTTTGATGACGAATAAGATTTACGGCTGGTTGTCCTCCATTGCCAGGGTCCAAATCATCCCAAGAAAAAGCAATAAGGTTGTTGGGCGTACTGGTAGAAGGAAGGCTTTGCCCTGAACAACACCCATTTGACGAGCCCGCCGTAAAGCTGATAAAGCCATTTGAACTAATAAAGAAATCCGTATAATTTGTTCCCCAAAAGTTAAACGAAAAACCAATGGGCTGGGCAGCGCTTAAGGCATCATCACTTAAGGAAACCGTTGTACCACCTGGAATAGGAATGGGGGCAAACGTAGTTGTTCCTGTCGTGTAACCGCCAGCAATTGGAATGGGCACATCACCATTTAATGCGGCAACTAAATTGATCGGAGCATCTCCTGTACAAAACTGCAATTGACTGGTATCGGGTGTAAAGACTAGATCCATTGCATGATCTGTGATGGTAATTGAATTGGTCGCAATACAACCTAATGGGTCTGTGTACGTGACGGAAAAGGTTGCAGGCGTGCTTGGAATCGTCGCAATTGGATTCGATATATTAGGGTCAGACAAGTTGGTGCTGGGACTCCAGATATAGGTTCCACTACCTGCTAAAGCTTGTAATTGTTTTGTCGTTACATCAGGGCATTTGATCGTACCTTGTGCTGGGAAGCTTACGGTAACAGGTTTGATAATAAAACCGAGCGTTTGTTGCCCCGCAACAGGACAAGAGCCATCGTTAAAGTTGATGATAAAGGTTTGGTTGGTAATCGAAGAAACAAACCAACTGACATTGATCGAAGCAGGATTTCCATTAACAACCGTTACAGTGGCTCCAGGTAAATTAGCGGCTACCGTATTTACTACCGTAACAACATCCGCTGCATCTTGATCAGAACAGGTAATGTCAAAGGATAAGGTGTTGCCAATACAGGTTTCAAAGGCACTGTTGTTCAAGGCTCCACCACTAAGGTTCTGAACAGCACTTGGAATAGGCGTATTATTCGTACAAGCAATGACAACGATTTCCATGTCTCGCATCGTTGTTCCAATCAAAACACCATTTCTGTACTCTTCTACTAAAATAGCAACGACTCCAATTTGTGTTGTGTTAGGGGTGAAATTCATTTGACCCGTTGCAGGATCAAAGGCATAGGCTCCTGTTGTAGAAAGGGGTTGTGTCGCACTAAAGCCCGCATTGTGTGTGATGTTTAAGCTTGGACTTTCTTTGGGGGTAATCAATGAAAAAACCAAAGAATCGCCATCGGGATCTGTTGTACCATGATTATAACCAAAAGGCTGATTGTTACAAATGTATGGAATTGGAGGCGTGGCAAATACAGGCGAACTATTACAAGGGGCTGCCACGTTATTAATCAATGTTTCTACATAGATAGATCCTGAACTAGAGTTGGTAATTGCCCCATTTCGACAACAGTCAGAAAAAGAAGCAACCCAATCGGTACATGGACCAGATAAGGTAACCGATGCCGTGTAGGTGTAAACTTCTACGCCTTGCAGTGTTCCACCATTACAGGTACTATTTGGAAGTTGAGCCGCACAAAGAGGAGAGGCTTCCGCAACAGATTGCTGGATCATAGAAACAGATTGATTCGTACCACAACCAGAAGCAGAACTCAAACTTAAGTTAACCGTATTTGGGGCCGAAATCCCTGCACAATCTCGATAAAATGCTAATGTAAAAATATAGTTGTTCCCACCAGTACAGACATAAGATAAATCGGCACCCATATTATGAGAAGCATTACTCTCTAACGCTAGAGAACAAAAAAGGAGGATGAAACCAATCGTAAATTGGTTACGGAGGTAAAGGAGGTTCATATAAAAGTCGTTTTAAATAAAAAAATGATTGCAACACTGTTTATACAATGCACCGCTCAAATTTTCAATTCAACGCTTCTATCCTTATTCGATGTAAGTTGAAGTTTAATGGGGTCTTTCTATAGACCTATTTAGATTTAAAATGTCATATAATAATAGTATAAATTAGTTTTAGTAGGAAGTAGGGACAGTTTTTTACATCAAATATATTAGAATAGAGGATATAAGGGGAGAATTAAAAGGAATTTGTGTGTGTGTGTAGTTCTGTGATAAGTAGTTTTGTTTTGCCTTCTAAAGGTAGAGTTATATTTTGCTATTCCAAGTAAAAGAGGTATTTTATTTGGCTAATTTGAATTTTGTATGACAAATAGGCTAAAGATTAGATGAGTGCTGAGATTTTTATTTTTTTATTGAAAATAATAAAGTGTATTAACTTGGTATACAGCCGTTTAGTGTGTTTATTTGTTTTGGCTAAATGATTATAGATCCATTTAATGAAATGGTGGTTTTGGGGGTTTTGTTTGAAAATCAAAAGGTTACCAAACTGTTATTATTATATAAGTTGAAATTGGTAAGGATTATTAGTTTGCTTTAATAACTTCAACTTCTATAAATTTAGAGGCAGGCGTATTACTTTTCTTAGCAACATTATCAATATGAACCAATGCATTGGTCTCTGGGAAATAAGTGCCAATACAACCTCTTGCAATATCATAGCCAACGACTTTAAAATTATTAGCGGCTCGTTGTTCCCCATTGTGATAACTTCTAAAATGGATGACATCTTTGTCTTTTAAAGAAAGTAATTGCATGTCTTTTTTGTTCATTAAAGCAATGCGACGTTCGTTTAAAATGCCACGGTAGCGATCATCTAAACCGTAAATAGTCGTGTTGTACTGATCGTGTGTGCGAATCGTCATCATAATAAAGTGCCCTTTTTTGATCGCACGTTTGGGAATAGGATTGAGGGTAAGCTGTGCTTTTTTGGAAGCTGTATTGAAGGTGCGGTCACGCGTACAATTGGGCAAATAAAAGCCAGCAGGTTTGCGGACCCGTTCGTTATAATTATCAAAACCAGCGATAACGGCTTGTATGTGATTCCTAACCACATCATAGTTGTCAAGCATTGCCGACCAATTAACAATAGATTCCGTTCCAAAAGTAGCGGTTGCAATACCTGCAACAATCGCAGGCTCGCTTTTTAACTGTTCAGAAGGCGGTTCAAAATTTCCTTCGCTAAGATGCACCACTCCCATCGAGTTCTCAACGGTAACAAATTGACGACCTGAAGCTTGAAAATCTTTTTCTGATCTAGAAAGACAAGGCAAAATAAGGGCTTCTTTACCTGTAACTAAGTGAGAACGGTTTAATTTGGTTGATATTTGGACCGTTAAATCACAATTCTGAACCGCTTCGCCTGTCAATTGACTATCAGGCGTGGCAGAAATGAAATTACCACCCATTGCAATAAAAACTTTCACCAAATTTTTTTTCATCGCATGAATACTATGTACAACATCGTAGCCATGTAGGCGAGGAGCCTTGATGCCAAATTCTTGATCTAGGTTGGCTAAGAAAACTTCTGGTGGGGCTTCCCAAATACCAACTGTTCGATCTCCTTGAACATTACTATGTCCACGAACAGGGCAAGTCCCTGCGCCTTCTTTGCCAATAGCGCCTTTGAGTAACAGTATATTTACAATTTCACGAATATTTTGAACGCCATTTTCATGTTGCGTAATTCCCATTGCCCAGCAAATGATAATTTTTTTGTTTTCAATTAGCAACTGTGCAAAAGCACGAATTTCCGCTTCCGAAACACCACTTTCCTCGACGGCTTCTTGAAAATTACTTTGTTCTAAATCTGCGATTAAAGCGGCATATCCTTCACAATGCTCTTCTATAAAAGGAAGGTCAAAAACAGTTCCTGGCTGCTTTTTCTCTGCTTCCAACATCAAGATCATCGCAGCCTTGAGCAAGGCAATATCACCATTAATACGAACTTGAAGGTATTGGTCCGTTATTTTTGTTCCCCCTTTGATAAGATCGCTAGGGCTTTGAGGATTAATAAAACGTTCCAACCCCGCTTCGGGAATAGGATTAATACTAACTACTTTTCCGCCATTTTTTTTGCAATGCGAAAGGGCCGTAAGCATTCTAGGGTGATTGGTGCCAGGATTTTGCCCCATGACCACAATCAATTCTGCTTGATGCAGATCTTCTAACGTAACCGAACCTTTGCCAATGCCGAGTGTTTCGCCTAGTCCTTTTCCACTAGACTCGTGGCACATATTGGAGCAATCAGGGAGGTTATTTGTTCCAAACTGACGTGCAAACAATTGATACATAAATGCTGCCTCATTGCTAGTTCTGCCCGAAGTATAAAAAACAGCTTCGTTCGGAGAATTTAAACCTTTGAGGTGTTTGCCAATTAAGGAAAAGGCATCGTCCCACGAAATTGGCTTATAATTAGAGCTGTTAGCCGATAAATACATGGGTTCTGTAATTCGCCCAGATTTACCAATTTTATAATCGGACCACTCGCTCATGGCTTCAACGCTGTGCTGTGCGAAGAAATCAGCGTTTACCTTTCGATTCGTGGATTCTTCGGCCATTGCTTTAACACCATTTTCGCAATACTCTCCTAAGGAAGAGCGTTTGCCGTCGGGATCAGGCCAAGCACAACCTGGACAATCAAAACCACCTTTTTGATTCATTTTGTTCAATCGTTTGATGCCTTCCCAAACGCCCATTTCTTTGTTAAGATGTTGCAAAGAAGCGACTAATGCAGGGATTCCTGCGGCTTTCTTTTTGCGTTGCGTCAATTTTAAATTCTGAAAATTTTCAGGCGGAACAATTCGAACGTTTCTTTTCATGATGAAGGTGTCTTTGCTAATAAATTAGCGTGGAACTAATTAATAGTTTGCAATGAAATTATATTGAACTGATTATCAGTAAGGTAGATTTTTGGTATTCTTAAGTGCTTCGAAATCAAATTAATAGAAGATAGCTTTTGTTTCCTTTTTACAAAAAACTAAAAATTACACGAAGCATTAACTAACTTGATTCAAGTTAATAAATTCTACTAGAATTAACAAAAAAGAGGTCCCTCTTTAAATTATCCATAGCACACTAAAAAAGTAGTGTTCTAATATCAAATTATAATAAAACAAGTCTATATTGTACTGAACTTAGCTTACCTTGTTTGAATACAATTCTAAAAAAGACCTAAAAAAAACGCCAATAAAACTACCATTACTTCGTGGAAAACCCGAAGGCTCAGCGTAGCTAAATTATATTAGTTTGATTATCAATAAGATAGCTTTGAATTATTAGTTTAACTAAATTATTGATAATCAAACTAATATGAAATGGTTTTTATGTTTTTTGGTAAAAAAACTAAAACCTCGGAGAAGCAGCGAAGCTAATCCCACGAAGTATTAAACTACTGAACATGCAAGAAAAAAAATTCCTTACGGATATCGAAATTGCTCAAAAAAATGAAATGAGTCACATCAAGTTTGTGGCAGAAAAATTGAGTATTCAAGAAGATGATTTAGAGTATTACGGAAAATATAAAGCAAAACTTCCTTTGTCTCTAATTGATGAGGCAAAAGTAGCAGAAGGCAATTTAATTTTGGTGACCGCCATGACTCCAACACCTGCTGGCGAGGGCAAAACAACGACTTCTATAGGCTTAACCGAAGGCTTGAATCAAATTGGTAAAAAAACAACCGTTGTTTTAAGAGAGCCTTCTTTGGGACCTGTCTTTGGAATCAAAGGCGGGGCTGCTGGGGGCGGACATGCACAAGTTGTCCCAATGGAGGATATTAATTTACATTTTACAGGCGATTTTTCAGCCGTAGAGAAAGCGAATAATTTATTGTCGGCTTTGATTGATAATAACATTCAAAGCAAAACGAGAAGTTTGGGAATTGATCCTAGAACAATTGTTTGGAAACGGGTGATGGACATGAACGACCGTGCCTTACGCCAAATTACAATTGGTTTGGGCGGTACAGGAAATGGAATTCCTAGAGAGGATGGATTTAATATTACGCCTGCATCAGAGGTGATGGCGATTCTTTGTATGGCAAAGGATATGGAAGATTTGAAGGAAAAATTAGGCAACATTTTTATTGGCTTTACCTTGGATAGAACGCCCATTTATGCCCGTGACTTAAAGGCTCAAGATGCGATGGCGATTTTGTTAAGAGACGCAATTAAACCTAATTTAGTACAAACCTTAGAAGAGAATCCTGCGATTATTCACGGTGGGCCATTCGCCAACATTGCACAAGGGACGAATACAATTATTGCTACTAAAATGGGCTTGTCTTTGTCGGATTATGTAGTCACGGAAGCTGGTTTTGGAGCCGACTTGGGGGCAGAGAAATTTTTAAATATCAAATGTGTTGCGGGGGGCTTAAAACCTAAAGCAGTGGTTCTGGTTGCCACGATTCGTGCCTTGAGGCATCATGGTGGCGCTTCTAAAGAGGAATATAATACGGCAAGTGAAGAACGGGTTAAAAAGGGGTTTGAAAATCTTCAAAAACATATTGAAAATTGTCGAAAATTTGGCTTAAATCCTGTCGTTGCGATCAACGCATTTCCTAGCGATACGATAGGAGAGGTTGAGTTGATTCAAGCGGAATGTAAGGCAATGGGCGTGCAAGCAATTGTTGCCAATGGTTGGACTGATGGAGGAAATGGAATGGTAGATTTAGCGACTGCGGTCGTAGAAGAAATAGATTCGAATCGCAGTGAGTTTAAAGCTTTGTATGATTGGAATTTACCGGTTAAAGAAAAAATTGAAACCATTGCAAAGGAAATTTATGGCGCAGATGGAGTAAATTATTCTAAACGAGCGGAGTTAGATTTGAGAAGAATCGCTCGCCTTGGCTTGGAGCATTTGCCGATCTGCATGGCAAAAACACAAAAATCTTTTTCTGATAATGATAAATTATTGGGCCGACCGACAGGCTTTACGGTAGAAGTAAGGGAGTTTGAATATGCGGTAGGAGCAGGGTTTATTATTCCTATTTTAGGGAAAATGATGCGGATGCCTGGCTTGCCTTCGGTGCCTTCTTCGGAGGGAATGACGATTGATAATAATGGAAAAATCTCTGGCTTGTCTTAAGTTTACTTTAGGGTTTGGCTTAATCTATTTCTAGATGCTTTTCTAGTGAACGTTTGGACGTTTGACAAAAAGCACGCTTTATACGTATTTGTATGAAGCGTGCTGTTTTTTGTTTTTAAT
>CACVAQ010000552.1 GCA_902727865.1 uncultured Aureispira sp.
CTAATCCCACGAAGTATTAAAACATAAAAGCTATGAAAAATACCCTAATATTTCTTTTTATTATGATAAGCTACACAAAGGCGCTGCAAGCACAAACCAAAATCTGGGGAGCAGGCGCACCAACAGGAGTTGCCGAGGGCGAATTTCAACAAGCCTTTGTTGACACAACGGTGCTTGGCAGCTACGCCCCAAACACTTGGACCGCCTTATCTATTTATGATACCGATACAATTTTTCCTGGTGCTGCTTATTGGACGAGAAGCCTCTTGGGCTATTCTCTAGGAGCGTATTGGGGAGCAACACAGCCTTTGATGTCTCCTTCTCAAAGTAATGGGCTTGCTATTTTTGATTCTGATTATTTGGATAACAGGGGTGTCGAATTTGCCTTTGGAACAGGGGATGCTCCGAGTCGTCACAAAGGAGCATTGATTTCGCCAAGAATTGATTTGAGTGGCTACATGGACAGTAGCTTAATGGTGCAATTTTTTTCTTTTTATAGGGCTTTTGAAATAGATGAACTGAGTTTGTCTCTATCCTTAGATGATGGACAGACCTGGAGCGCTGCGATTGATTATAGAAGTTTGCAAGAGGAGCTTTATCCCAAATTTGTAAGGGCTTATTTTCCCAATATTACAACAGGAGCAAACAATCTGAATCAGTGTCGCCTAAAATTCACCTTTGAAGGGGGCTATTACTTTGCTATAATAGACGATGTTTCTATCGAAGTCGCTCCCAGTTATGATTTGGCGATTGCTCGACCCAATCCCAATAGCCCTAGACTAGAAGACCGAGGCGATTGTATTAAAATTGGAAACAATGCTACCTTAACTTCTGCTAATCTAGTGGCGAATGACATTCAAAAATGGTACTTTGGCTTAAGAGCGGTGAACCACGGATCTAAAGATTTATTACCAAGTGATTCTGCTAGAATCCGCTTGCAAATTGATTTTCAATGGTTTAATCAAGGAGTAGTTACGACCAATGTTTATAACGACACGATTCTCTTTTCGGATACCTTATTTTCGAGCGCTCAAAACTCTATTTTTGAATTTGATAATTTAAAAGACATCAACTTTTTTTCAAATTATGGTTATGGAGCATTTCGAGCAACGTATTGGGTAGAACACAATCAAATGGACGCTTATGGCGACAACGATACCATTGTCCATAGCTTTAGAAATACAAGACATAGTTCTTTATTTAATCATTTGTCGAAAGCCAGGATAAGTTCTTTTGATGGAGATATTTTTGCCATGAATGTTATTTTTCCCGAAGCGCAAGACCTATTGAGCTACGAATACGGCTCCATGTACTACTTTTCTAGGGGCTATTCAAATCAGATTAAAATTGACTCGGTTGGCTTTAAATATTATGTGCCTTATCATTATACAGGAGATAGTACGAGTACAGTCTGGGTGCGTATTTATCAATTTATAGACAATGCTCCTGCGGATGGTTTGCTTAGTGGAGCAAACGAATTGATTGAAGTTGGTTTTGATGCCGTAAACTTGAGGAACTTAGTGGCAACAACAGGGTCTATGAGGTATGCTTATGCTAAGGCCGACTCTTTTGTTAATTCGGCTACAGGTCTTCCAATGGGAAATTTGGTGGACGATGGTTATTATCTTATCACTGTTCAACAAGCACCATTTCTGCTAGGGAACAATGTGTTGTTAGACTCTACCAAGCAGGTTTGGTTTGGAGTAGATGAGTACAATTATGCACAAAATAGGGTCTTAACGACTGCCACTAATATGATACCGCATTCCTTTGTGAGCATAAGGATAGATTCGAGTCAAAATAGATCGATAAGCTTAGAAGAAAACCGCTTGAATATGGTTCCTTCTATTGGCGTTTATCTAAAGGATCATAACTTGGTATATGACCTGAGTACAACTGCCGCCAAGGATTTGATGACTTTAGAGGTTTATCCCAATCCTGCGCAAGAGTTTGTGATGGCTCAGGCGAATTTTGAGGCAACAGAAAGCATCCAATATTCACTAACCGATGTGTCTGGACATATTCTGCAAATAAAAAAGCAAGCAAATCCAAGCAGCCCACAAGGCTTTAATCTTAAAAAATTACCCGCAGGAACTTATTTTATAATTGCCAAAAATAAAAAAGAAACGGCAACAACAGCTTTTATTAAAAACTAGTGTTTAAGGTAGATTAAAAACAAAATAGTGTGATTTTTAAGATAAGAATAAGTGGTTTTTACTTGCTTTTGTTCTTGTTTTTTCGTTTTTTACAATAAAATGTAACTGTTTTTTTACTAAAAAGGTAACAGTATGTTTTTCAAAAACATAGAGAGATACGCCAAAAGTTTTACTTATATATAATAAACACTATCAGCCTGTACTAAAAGATGAACTTTTAGTCTGCTTTAAAACAACTTTTATGAAAAAGAATATTTTAACTTTATTTAGTTTATCTATTTTATTAACGGCTATTTCTTGTTCCTCGTCGTCTACAGAATCAGCAAGCACTGCTGTTGATCAAGGAACGGAACTTCAAGAAAGTAATACTAGAAGTGCTCCTAATATGAATCAAGAAGGAGGCTTTAACCTTTTGTTAGCTCGTAAATGGCAGAATGAAGCTAGTACTATTTTCCTTGACCTAAAAATTGATGGCTCTTTTGAAGGAAACTTTGACAGCGACAATACGATTATAGGATTTTGGTCTGTTTCGGACGATCAAAAAATACTTTCTCTAAAAGAAGAGAATGCATCTGACGGTAAAGGCGTAACTCTAAACGTAGAGTACACGATATTGGATATGTCTTCCAACAATATGAAAGTTTTAGATGAAGATGGTAACAAGCTTGAATTTGTAGGTAGCTAGGGGCAAATCCACGAATTACTGATCTTCCGAACTAAAATAAATACTGTAGTACAGGACGGCTTTTAAAAAAGGAGCCAAGGGGCTTTTTTCAACGAATGCCAAAGCCTTTACTTTGTGAACCTTGTACTTGAAGGCGTCATTTGTTTTAGTCTCTAAAAAATCGACAGGAAATTTTTTCCTGTCGATTTTTTTTGTCTAAGACTTAAATTTCTAGGTGGAGAAGGCTATTATTTTGATAAATAGGCCAGAAAAGTAAAAAAATAACGAATTATTATTGCTAATAATGATTTAATACTTTATTTTAAAACATAAAACATTCTTAGATAGTTTTATAAACCTAAACAGATCCGTTTTTTACCATTTTTTATAGCTGAATAAAATTTATTATCATTATGCGTAATCAGGTACTATTTTCTGTTCTAATGCTTTTTATATTTTCCACCAGCATAAGTAATTATGCCAAAGCATTCTCAATCCAACCTCAACAGCAAGTATTTTCGCTTGTTCAAGAAGATACCTATCTACTTTTAGCACACAAATGGGAAAGCGGAAAGGTTTCCCTTGACTTGAATATTAATGGCTCTTTTGAAGGGGATATTAGTGGTGAAAATGGCTTGTATGGTAATTGGGAAATTATAAACGATCAAAAAGTATTGATTTTGACAAATAGCCCAGAAGATGAGGACGAGTTTCGGTTCGAATACAAACTTTTAGACGTGTCTTTTGGCTCGATTACCTTATTGGATAAAAAAGGGAAAAGTATTGTTCTAGAAATTGCAGATTAAGACGATTAATTTCTTTTGAGAAGACAAAAAAAACGCAGCAACCTAGTTCAAGGTTGCTGCGTTTTTTTGTCAATATTAGAAGGATTAGATTAACGTTTGCTGACCGTTTCCTCTGTCGTTTGCTCTAGAGAACCCATTACTGGTTTTTGTTCTTCTTGTTTTTCAAGAGAACCTTTTTGTTCTAAAACAGGGCTAAATTTAGTTGGAGACACGGCTTGTTGTTCTTTAGCCATCGCTTCTCGCTCTTCGTAATTTTTGGCACGTGCCGCATTGTAGAACATGCCTTGCTCCTTAGATTTTCCATATGCTTCTGGCATAAAATATTTACCGACTTCATCTGGACGTTTCATTCTAACATTAGTCGTATAATTATCTATAGTAGCCTTATAATATTGAATCGTAGGATCATTTCTTTGAGCATGTACCGTCCAAGAAACTTTGGTATTGGGGGCACCTGCAATGACAAATTGATTGTTTGAAATTTCGGAAAGTACATAAGGCTGTGTTGCCGTTCCAATGGCCGTTAATTGATAACTTGGATTGATATTGATGGCATCAAAGTAATCTGGCAACTCAATGACTGCTTGCCCATTTGTACCGAGTTCAATCATTCCTCTATACATATTTAACACTTCATCCGATTCAATACAAAAATGACGAAGCGTTTTGTTGGCAGGATCTAAAGGATGATCAATCAAAAATGCCTTTGTTCCATTTGCCGCGAAATCTGAACTCGAAAATAAACCTAAGTTATTTCCTCCATTAGTACCACCAATGACTCCAAAATCCCCACCAAAACCACTAACACCAATACCAGCACCACCACCAATAGAAGGAGCCGATTGAGCATAAATTCCTGTTGCTTGATTGGCCGTAACGACAGGTGTAACAAATACTTGAATTCCACCGCCATCTTCTGTTCCGTTGTTATTCACCAAAATAGTAGGATCGGCACTGTTATTCGCCGCAGTAATAGCCGATTTTATGATTCCTACAGTGGGGGAAGTACCTGTGGCCATATGTCGAACAGCTAAGGCTGGATATTCAGAAGTTGAATTGGCTGGACCAGCAGCAAAGGCTGGATTTCCCATGAACACCTCTGCCGCAGTTCCGTTATTACCATAATGTTGTATCTCAACAGCATTTCCAGCACCACCAACACCACCAACAGTACCATTGTAATTGACCACCAAAGCAGTACTATTTCTACTTGCTAATGGATTGGTCACCGAGATGTATTGTCCGATTCCATTTCCTTCGTGAATAACCGTTAACGCTTGCTGTGTATTGGCAGCATTTCTCAATACAATTTGTTGTCCACGCCCTAGTCCTTCATGGAAAAGGGACTGCGCCATACTAGCGTTGGTTGTACTTAAGATACCAAACTCTGAAGCCATTCCAGTTCCTGAATGATACAAAGCTAGTCCAGTAGAACTATTCGAAGGATTACTCAAGGTCATATAAGAAGCCCGTCCAAGTCCATCATGATACAAAGCGGATCCTGTTGCACCATTGTTTGTTCCAGATAAATGAACATACATACCTCGTCCAGTTCCAGCATGACGTAAATCATACCCAATAGAAGGATTAGCGGTATTATTCAAATCGGTGTACATACCTCTACCCGTTCCTGAATGAAATAGCGTATAACCAATAGAGTTGTTGTTTGCGCCAAGGTAGACATCTGCTCCTCTAGATAAAACACCTGTTCCATTATTGATTAGTCGCATGGCAGCATTAGACGCGCCTGCGCTGGCTTGGAATATATCCAAACCAATTCCTAAACCTTGGTTGGTGGATAGGATTGAACTTGCAGAAGAAGTTGTATTCAGCATTTGACTATTAACACCAGCACCAGAACTTCCATTCTGAATGAACAAGACGGCATTTGTATTGGCAGGATTACTTGGTATAAGTTCCAAAGCATTTCCAGTAGCACCTGCGTGATTGACTAAGATAGCATCGACTGCTGCTGTTTGATTTACATGTAATTTTGCTGTTGGAGTAGCAATGCCAACCCCAACATTTTGTGCATGAACCTTAGAAAGTCCTAGCATAGCAAATGCTAAGATGATTGTAGTTTTTTTATTCATAATAATTGTTTTACTTTAAGAGGAATAATTTATATTTTGTAAGAAAAGAACGAATCAATTTTTAAGAAGAGGAGACCTGTAAAGTATTAAATACACTGTAACCTGAATTTTCAATTCTGTATTAAACTGTTTATTCTAAAACAGAAAGATATTCAAGTTAATACTATATAGTTTAATTTTACAATAATTTATTTGTATTTTTTTAAGTTTTTTGTCTTTTTATTTGGAATAGGAAAAATAGACCCATTGTTTGTTTTGATTACGGATAGAAAGGGGCGGTTAAATCTACTTAATTATAAGAGCTTTTATTTTTTTGCACCTGTTTCTATTAACCTGTTAATTGTGAGTGATATACATCAAATATGATGCTATGTTTTTTGCAAAAAAAAGGTTTTGAAAAATAGAACAACTAAATCAATACTAAGATGCTAGAATTGCTAAAAAAAGCAGTGGAGCCCGTACTAAATCTTGCTGATTTGTTCTATCCAAGGTTGTGTCTTGCTTGCCAAGAAAAACTTGTTTCTGCTGAAACGTCTATTTGTATTCGTTGTGATTATAAATTAACACCAACCAATTATCACAGAATAAACCCTAATCCTGTCTTAGAACGTTTTTGGGGAAGGGTAGAATTGGAGCACGCAACGGCTGCTTATTCGTTCAACAAAGGAGGTTTGTTGCAGCACTTGATTCATCAACTCAAGTATGAAAACAAACCTCAGATTGGGCTTGAATTAGGCAAAATGTATGGAAGTTTGCTAAAAGAAGTTGCTCCTTATAATACGGTTGATTATATTATTCCAGTGCCATTACATCCTAAAAAAAAGCACCTTCGAGGCTATAATCAAGCGGCTATGATCGCAAAAGGCTTGGCCTTGTCGATGGAGAAACAATGGTCTTCTGCTTATTTAATTCGAACAGATGACACAGAAACACAGACCAAAAAATCTAGGTTGGATCGTTTTTCGAATGTTGAACATGCCTTTGGAATCCACAAAAAAGCTGCTCTAGAAGGCAAACATTTGTTGTTGGTAGACGATGTTATTACAACAGGAGCAACCTTGGAAGCCTGCGCTCAGACGCTTTTAGAGGTTGATAAGGTGAAAATTAGTCTTGCAGCGATTGCACTAGCGAACTAATTCAAGGAGTAAATCACTGTATGAAACCGCCAAGAGGTCGGCTTCTTTAATCCTTAAAATAGCCATATAATCATAACATTGTTTTTGCAAAGTCGCTAATTCCAAGGTTCCATCTTTGTCAATCGCTTCTATTTCTGCAAAGGTTCCAAGACCTTCTACTCGATCTAAATGGAACTTAACATTGTCAATAAAAAAAATTTGACGTTTCTTATCAACAACAACCTTTATGCCTAAAGCAGCAGCCAAAGTTGCTTTTAAATCAGCACTTTCATTGGGTTGGTAATACGTAACAGAAGATAATTTAGGCTTGGCTTGATTGCCTCTATCGTAATGAATAAGCGCATTTTCGATCGTTCCTTCTCGTAATTTTAAACGCCCATTAGGCACCTTGAAATAAGTGTCCATTTGGTGGTCAAGCCCTTTGTAATCGGCTTGGTGTTCCAGTAAGATTTTTTCCAATACGGTTATATCGGCACATTTTGCTTTAATTTCTACATTCTTCCAACTCATAAAGTAGTACTATTTATACTTTTCTAATAGAGATTTTTTTGTACTCAACTATTCCAACCATCGCCCTCTTCCGTAGAACGTTCGTTGTACTCAACTCTTGTTTTTGCTTTCTGTTTTTCTCGCTGAAAGATTAGCAGAGCAAGCGTTTTGTGAGGCGGCTCAATCGCGGTAGGATTAAGGGCTTGATGCACTTTTTGTTCATTGATATCCAAACGATACAAAACATAAAACAACTGTTTCATATCTGTATCCAAAAGTTTTTGAACGAACTGCTCTAAAAAAGTAAGTAGCTCTTGCTCGGTAACATCCTTCGGAATATGTTCTACTTCAAAATCTTTTTGAACAAAAGCCGAAGTTTGTTGTAAAATTAACGCCTGTTTTTTCATTCTAATTATGCTTCTGCTTCTTGATGAAATGGCATTGAGACAATAAAGGTAGACCCTTTTCCAAGCTCCGATTTCAAATCAATGGTTCCTCCATGTGCGGTCACAATCGCTTGAACATAACTTAAGCCTAGTCCAAAGCCTTTGATGTCGTGTAAATTACCCGTAGGAACTCGATAAAATTTATCAAAAATATACTTCCTTGCTTCTTTGTCAATGCCCAAACCATTGTCCTCTATTTCAAATTGAAAGCCATTGCCTGCATTTCTAGTTCGAATCGTAATGATTGGATTTTCTGGAGAATACTTATTGGCATTATCCAGTAAGTTGTGAATAATGTTTGTAAAGTGCGTTTCATCTGCCTGGAGAATAGAGTTATTGGCTTCCAACTCCAAGATAACTTGCCCGCCTTTCTGTTCGACTTGCAAGGCAATTTTTTCTGCCGCATTCAAGATGACATCCTCGGCATAGACCTCTACCAAATTGAGTTTAAATTCTCGTTTATCAATCCTAGCCATTTGCAAAACTTTACCGACTTGGCTGTTCATCCGTTTATTTTCCTCTTCTATAATTGATACAAACCGCAACGCTTTTTCTGGCCGCCCTTTATCAATCCATCGTTTGATGGTATCCGTGGCAATCGAAATGGTCGCAATCGGTGTTTTAAACTCGTGCGTCATGTTGTTCAAGAAATCATTTTTCATTTCTGATAATTTCTTTTGCTCCACAATGACCTTAATCGTATAGTAAAAACAGAAAATAACAATTCCTGTGAAAATAAACGTACTCACTAAATGCAACCACAAACCACTCCACAAAAAGCTTCTTTTGGCAGGGAAGTCCACATAAAGTCGGGCAATTTGCTCATTCGAATTCGGAAACAAACTAGTCGTATATCTGAACGCCGCCCTTTCGGTATAATGCACGCCACATTCCTGCGCGATAGGATTTAGCAACACAAAAGCATTTTCTTTGTTCGAATACACGCCATAAGCACAAGGTGTTGTAATGCCTTTTTCGATCAATTCTTCTTGCAACAAGGTGTCCAAAGATTTCATACTAATTCTTTGTTGCACGGGAATATCTCTAACAATACCATGATGGACAAAAAACCGCTCAAAGTGCATTCTATAGGCTTCCTTATTTCCTTTGGTCCAGGTTCTAGTTGTTTCTGTCGTTTTAAAATTATCAATTAAATGCTCTACATCTTGCTCAGGAAGTGTGTCCACAGACGAATATTGCTGGGTAGAGTCAGATTCATAATAATCCGAAATCTCATTGACTTCTAAGACGGTTGCAATTTTTCTTGAATTATTGGAAGTGACACTGGTCAAACGAGGCAAATCATACAAAGCAGCTGTTTTTTCAAGCTCCTTTTGTTCCATTTTAGAAACAATGTGATCCAAGGCATTGTGTACACTACTGTCAAACAGTTCGCTATTCAACTGAAAAGCAGAAATGATGGAATACACCTGCATTCCAAAAATGCCAATTAAAGCACTGCTGACCATTAATACGATTTGCCAAATTGCCTTTTGTGTCATATGTTTTATTACTTCCTTTTATGGATTACTTAGCTACGCTACTAAGCATAGATGAAATAAAATGGGTGAATTAAACACCATCACCACGTAATTTTCGGAATCGTTTTCTGGCTTCTACCGTAAACAAAGAACCAGAATGTTCAAACAATATTTTCTCATACAACTCCATTGCCTTTTTACTGTCGTCCAATCGAAGTGCATAAATTTCAGCCATTCTAAAGATGGCATTATCGACCAAAATTCCATCTTTATACTGCTTCGGAATCTGTTCCAAATAACTGATGGCAGTTTCATAATCCCGATGTTGTACCGCAATTTCTGCCTTGGCATACAAGACATCATCTCCCAAACCATGATCGGGATATTGAGTCATAATACTGTCCATGACGACGATAGAAGCATCAAATTTGTTTTGAAAACGCAACAATTCCGATTTGGCAAACATTTCCATAGGATGCGTTGTCGTATCCAATGCCGAGTGTTCCAAAATAAAGACCGACAAGCCAATGGCATCGTTCGAAATTAATTCAGACGTAGACCCTTTTAAAATGTCTAGTTGATCCTGTGCCCATTCAAAATCACCTTTGTAATACGATAATTTTGCATTTTTGTATCGAGCCAATTCCCCCATCGGGGCATCCCTCATTTCTTTGTCCACCTGCGAATACAATAAGGTAGATTCCCAAACTTCTCCTTGCATCAAGTAATAATCGCCCAAGTCCAATTTGGCTTCTGCCTGCGCAATTCTAGACAACTGTGGCATTTTAATCACTTCTTTCAGTACCACAATAGCCTTGTCCAAATCATTCAAATAGAAGGCTTGCAGCTCTGCCATTTCTTGCATAATCGTTGCGGTCGTATAGTTGCGCCCAAACTCATCAATGTAAGCTTGGTATTCGCCTTCCAAAAGAAGTAATTCTTCTCTCGTATATTTGAACCCTTCGACCAAACGATCTCTTTTGGCAATTAATAGAAATCGTTTTGAATCAATGTAATAAGGGCTGTCAATTCCTTTTTCGTCAATAATATATTGATAGGCTTCAATTCCTGCATCATAGGCTTTTTCACGAATGGCAACTTGCGCCAAACGATAAATTCTATTTCCATTCTCTCCTTGACGTTTGTCCAAGGCTTTCGCTTGCCGCAAGGCATTTTCAAAATCGCCTTGTTGTTCAAAAACCCAGATTAGCATGATAGAGTAAATCGTTACTTCTGGTGCTTTGTTGATGCGAGCATACAACTGCTTTTTCAATTCCGAGAAGCCATCATTCTGCGACAATTCTCGTTGAAAAAACGCTTGAATGTTCGTCATTCGGTTCGGCAAGTACTCCAAGCAATCCAAATAACTCTCAATCATTTTAGGAATATCGCCCTTTAGACGATACACAGATCCCATTTCGTAGGCGAACATGTTTTTGATTTTCATCAATTTTGCCCCCTTTTCATAAGCATCTATCGCATACTGATATCCTTTGTTTTTAATAAAAGAGTTGGCTAGTTTGACGACCTGAACTTGATTGGGCGGCAATAATTTAACGGCCTTTTGATATTGCTCGTTCGCTTTTTCTCGCGAACCTTGACGTTCGTACAAAACCCCATAACTAACATAGCGTTCTACTTTTTCGGGAGACGCTTTGATGGATTTTTTCATCATTTTCTCGGCCTCGTTATAATCCTCTAGCTCTAGCAAGGTGACAAAGTACCGTTCAAAAAAGTAATCGTTTGCTCGGTTTTTTTCGTGCAAATCTTTGTACAGCGCTGCCGCTTTTTCGAACTCACCGTCCGAGAAGTATTTTCGAGCCAAGGAAGCTGTTTGTGCTGCCACTTGACCGCTTATTAATAATGCTATAGAAAAAAGAAATAATCTTATCATGTTCGTTTTTTTGTATGAATGCGAATCAAAATACTAGAAATTGATTGTCAATATACTGTACGTGCTGTAGATTGGGAAATTGGGCTGGGTTGTCTTTTAAAAATGTTGTGTAAGGAATGGTCAATAAATAAGATGAACAAATTTGAAGCTGGATTTTTGTTTCAAATTTTGCTAAAGATGAGAAGT
>CACVAQ010000553.1 GCA_902727865.1 uncultured Aureispira sp.
ACTTTCAACCGCCCTTGGATATTGTTGACGGAGCGGCAAGGGTCATGGATCCTTTGTTTGATGGTATTAATACGGGTAAACATTGGTGTGGTAAGTTTTTGAAGGATTATATGCCTATTACTTGGTAGGGAATTTTAGTACGTCATCAAGGATAGTATTGACTTATTGATGATTGCTAATAAAAAGGAGGCTTAGAATAATAATATTATATCATTTTCCTATCTTGTGAAGAGAATACATTCAACTAGAATTATAAAAGTATTAAAATTAACAATGAATAATGAAGAGATAAACAATCATTCAAATTCGTTAAATCCTTTGAGCACTCCTTTGTTTATTAGGGAAACCACTACTTCTGTTTTTGAGTTTATTAATAAACTTGAAAATAAGAGAATTGAAATGGGGGCTTCATTTTCGAGAGGAGATATATGGAGCCTCAAACAAAAGAGTAGATTTATAGAATCCATTTTATTAAATTTTCCAATTCCTGCATTTTATGTGAATGAACAAATAAATGGAGAATGGGTCATCATAGATGGTGTTCAGAGAACAAAAACACTGGTCGATTTTTGGAATAATAAATTTGCTTTATCTAGCCTAGAACTCTTGCCTACTTTAAATGCAAAGAAATTTGAAGCCTTAGAGTCAAAATTGCGAACTCGAATAGAAGATAAAAAACTAAATATACAACTTCTGACAGCATCTACTCCAATTTCGATTGTATACCAAATATTTGGTCGGATTAATACAGGAGGAACCCAACTGAATAGACAAGAAGTTCGATGTGGAATTATAAATGGACAGGCTCTTTTTTTATTAGAAGAATTAGCTCACTCAGAAATGTTTAAGAAGTCTACAGGAAATGCGATAAGTTCTAAGCGAATGAAAGATATGGAATTTGTTTTGCGAGTTCTAGCTTTTCAAATATTGGATTATAAAAAGGGAACGACACATGATTTTCTAGATAATGCAATGCGAGCAATTAACAAAAAAAGTACGATTGAATTGGAGGAGCTAAAACATCAATTCTATCGAGTAATGAATTTAACGTTTGAGTTTTTTGGGGAGACAAATTTTAGAAATATTAATAAAAGCAAAGGAAGTGGGATTGTCACAAGTTTATTTGATTCTATTTGTTTTTACTTTTCAAATCATTCAGATCAGTTCTTAGAAAAAAATAAAGCTGAAATTATTCAGAATTACCCCCAATTAATTCAGAAATTAGAAAAATTAAATTCTACCAGTAAAAATATCAACAAACAATTTTTTTGGACGGAAAAGATATTAAGTGATTTTGAACAAAAATAAAACGCATGATTTCATATTTGGCATTAGAAAATTTCAAGCTTTTTAGAGAAAAAACAGAATTTAATTTTTCTAATTTGAATTTGTTGACAGGAATAAATGGGCGAGGAAAGTCTACTTTGTTGCAAGCTATTTTGATTTTGCAGCAAAGTATAAAGGGTAGCAATGGAAACCATTTGTTGCTCAATGGCGATAATGTGGAATTAGGAGAATATGAGGATATTAAAAATAAAGATGAGAGTATGGGTACTCCAATTCGTATTTCATTTTGTTTGGAGACAGAGAAAAATCAATCAGAGACAAATAGTCAAATAGAATTTGATTTTTTGTTGAAATATATAGATACTCAAAAGTCAGTATTAGGAGTCGATTATTTTAAGATGAGTTCAAATTTGAACCTTCACTTTATGGTTTATGAATCAACTTTTATTGAATTTATTTCAGCTATATATAATAATCCAAACAAAGGAGGAACTCTTAAAATAGGAGATAAAACTATAAATAAGGGAGGAAATGTTTTTCAACTAATGAAAGATGTTTATGGAGTTAGTAGAGATAAAAATAGTAAAGCAGGTTCCTTTAGACATAATCTATTACGTGAACTAGAATCCCTCCACTACATAAGCGCAGATAGAATAGGACCTAAAAAATTCTACGAAAAAAATAGTTTATCTTCTTTTGTATCAACAGACAAAAAAGGGAATAATATAGCAGACATACTATCCTTTGTTAAAAATGAGAATAAACTAGTAAAAGACAGCCTACATATAAAAGAGTCTGTTTATGAAGGCGTTGCAATTCAAGATATATCCGCAACAATACTAGCCCAAGTAGGGAATTGGATAGGCGTTATTACCGACACCAATAATGTAGCCATAGAGCTAGACGATACTACAAGTCCTCACATTAGTACCCTAAAGTTCATCATTGATGGTGTAGACTATTCGCCCATGAATATAGGCTTTGGCTATTCTTATATATTGCCCATTATCATTTCAGGTTTAATTGCAAATACAGGCGAAATCTTAATTGTTGAAAACCCCGAAGCGCATTTGCATCCACGAGCACAATCAAGGTTAGCTCGATTTTTATCAAAAGTAGCAAATAATGGAGTTCAAGTGTTTATCGAGTCTCATAGCGAGCACATTTTAAATGCAATTCGTGTTTCGGTGAAGAACGAGGAGATTGCTGCTGCTGATACTAAGGTGTTTTATTTTATGGATGATGAAATTGTCGAACCTGTCATAGATTCGGATGGACGAATAGAGGACTGGAGAGATGGATTTTTTGATGAATGGGATATTAATTTAATGGAGCTAATGTAAGGATTATGGATCTAGTAATGAATGAACTATCCTTTCAGTACAATTTACCTAGCTCTGAAGAGGAAGCAATTGAGTGTTTAGAAGCATTAGGCAGAACACTACAAAAATATAGATTGGAATTAGGTCTAAATAAATTGAGTATTTTAGCAGAAGGAAGCTTTAAGCAGTGTCTTTTGTTAATAAAGAATGAAGGGGCAGAAGATGAAGCGCATATTTATTTTCAAGAACTATTCAAAAAAGCAAAGAAGACTCCTGCTTTACGTTTGTTATTGTCCGCCTTTAGTAGTAAGCCTAAACTTAAAAAGCTACCTTTTTTATCAATCTATAAGCCTAAAAACGAACTACCATTCTACACCTATAAAGAAGGCGAAGCCGAACCTGAAATAGTAGGTTTTGCTTATGCTTATGAACACGCTTTGTATGCTGTAAGTTACAATAATTCTGTTTGGGATAAAACGGAATATAATATACTGAAAATTGAAGAAACAGCAGAGCAAGAAGTGACTGTTAATCACTTTTTAGAATCTAGTTCTGTAGATGCTTTTAACTTATTAAGGACAGGTGGAAATCTTTGGGATTGGCGGGAAGTTATATTCCCAAATCTTGTGTTTTGTGGGAAAACAGAAACGCAAATTTGTGCCCTAAGTCTAAAAAGTAAGGATATACAGATAGCTTATGATAAGTTGAAAAAGTTAGATGAAGGCTTAGCAGGTAAAAGGATTGAGGATTTTGATTATAAATCTTTAGGCATAACAATAAGCGGAGAGTCTAAAAGTACAAAAAGAGACCACGGAGAATTAAGAACCTTTCTCATTCCAAAGACAGAAAGATACGAACTATTCGAATTGCATATCAAGTCAGGAGATTGGAGGTATCATTTCTTTTTAGATAAAGAAACGAAGAAGTGTTACGTAGGGTATATAGGCAAGAAATTAAGAACTAAAAAATTTAAAACTTAAGCATAAAAACTTCCAAATGAAACAATTAATCGAATGCGTTCCTAACTTTAGTGAAGGACGGGATATGAGTATTATCAAGCAAATTACAGACGAAATTGAACGCATTGAAGGCGTGAAATTGTTGGACGTAGATCCAGGGAAAGCAACCAACAGAACCGTCGTCACCTTTGTTGGGGAGCCTGATGCTGTTGTGGAAGCGGCTTACCAAGCCATGAAAAAAGCAGCAGATTTGATTGATATGCGTCAACACAGTGGAGAACATCCTCGAATGGGCGCAACAGATGTTTGCCCGTTTATTCCGATTGCTAATATTACAATGGAAGAAACGGTGGCTTACAGCAAAAAGCTAGGAGAAAGAGTCGGAGCAGATTTAGGAATTCCAATCTTTTTGTACGAGGCTTCTGCAACGGACGCTCGTTGGAAAAATTTAGCGAACATTAGATCAGGGGAATATGAAAAAATGGAGTCTAAATTTAAGCAGGATGATTATAATCCTGATTATGGACCCAATAAATTAAATGTGACCGCTGGTGTGACGGCTATTGGCGCACGTGATTTCTTGATTGCTTATAATGTAAATCTAAATACAACCTCTACACGTAGAGCCAACTCTGTTGCTTTTGATGTTCGGGAAGGTGGGCGTGTCAAAAGAGAAGGCAATCCAATTACAGGAAAAATAATGACCGGTGCCAATGGCGAAACGCTTCGAGAGGCTGGCGCTTGTAAGGCGGTAAAGGGAATTGGTTGGTATATTGAAGAGTATGGTATCGCACAAGTTTCGATGAACTTGACGGATATAAAAGTAACGCCCTTTCACATCGTTTTTGAGGAGTGTTGTAAGTCTGCCAATGCAAGAGGTTTGCGAGTGACGGGTTCTGAGTTGGTTGGCCTGATGCCTTTGAAAGTGATTTTGGATGCGGGAAAGTATTTCTTGAAAAAACAAGGTCGCTCGACTGGAATTGCGGAGTCGGAAATTATCAAAATTGCCGTTAAAACAATGGGCTTAGATGAGTTGACGCCATTTGATCCGAATAAAAAAATTATAGAATACTTGCTGGCAGCAGAAGAGGCAACGCCTTTGTTGGCGATGACGTTGCCTGATTTTGCGAATGAGACGGCTTCGGAAAGTCCAGCTCCAGGAGGAGGCTCTATTGCAGCTTATGTGGGCGCATTGGGGGTTTCTTTGGGTACAATGGTGGCTAATTTATCTTCGCATAAGCGAGGATGGGACGATCGCTGGGAAGAGTTTTCTGATTATGCAGAAGTAGGGCAAGAGATCAAAGATCAGTTGTTGTACATGGTCGATGAGGATACCAATTCCTTTAATGGAATTATGGATGCCTTCCGTTTGCCAAAAGGGAGTGCTGCCGAAAAAGCCACGCGCCAAGACGCAATTCAAGACGCCACTAAATATGCGGTAGAAGTTCCTCTAAACGTGATGCGAACGGCTTTGAAAAGCATGGAAATGATTCAAAAAATGGCAGAAATAGGCAACCCTAATTCTGTGACAGATGCAGGCGTTGGTGCATTGTGTGCACGTACGGCTGTTTATAGTGCTTATTTGAATGTTAAGATCAATCTAGGTGGCTTGGACGACAAAAGCTATGTGGAAGCCACTTTGGAGAAGGCGAACGCTTTGTTAAAAACAGCGAACGAAACAGAAAAACGAGTGCTAGAAATTGTTGAAAGCAAAATATAGGAATAAATTTTTGGATTAAATTTTTTAGATCGCTTCGCTCTTAGATTTTAGACATTAGACTAAGGCTTGATTATTAATAACTTAGTCTAAGAGCGCAGCGGTCTGAAATCTAGTATCTAAAATCTAAAAATCAGCTAAGAGCTATCTGTTATTTAAATATTTGGCAAAAATTAGCTGCGGGGAGTCTTCGTTTGTCAAAGAACCCAAAAAAAAAGAAAGATGGCGGAAGAATAGCCTTTCAAAAATGAGTTGATTCTTTAAGACTTTTATTTGGATTTGAGCTTAAAGTAAAATTGTTTTCACGAAGGAAATAATTTTATTTTAAGCTCTTTTTTTTGATAGCGAAGGCTTTACGTAAGAAGGCTACCTGTGTTGCGTAGAACAGTTGTTTTGATAAAGGAAGTCAAACGACTTTTAAATTTTTTCAAAAATCCTTACTGCTTTATATCAAAAATAGGCAAAAAATTACTAGACTCTTATTACCTTCGCAGGACAGTTGATAAAACATATACAAATATCATTATAAAAATGTATCGCATGAAATGCTTATCCTTGACTATTTTGGTGTGGGGGCTATTTGTGGCTAATTTAGTAGCTCAAACTTCTACCACGACAAGCAGAGCCTTGTTAAATCGAGCCTCTAGCAATGCCTTGAGTAATCCAATTGCACCACGTCAGTTCTTATCCAACTCAACCACGACAGCAGGTCCAATTGGAACGAATCGTTTTAATACAGGAATTTTGCCTGTGGTAAGTTTTACGACGATCAATGTAAGTTGTAATACGGCTACCGATGGTTGTGCAACCGCTGTTGTTAGCGGCAATACAGGAAATCTAGGTTATTTATGGTCCAATGGAGCAACAACAAGTACAATTTGTGGCTTAGGAGCTGGTTTTTATAGGGTGACCGTAACGGATACCATACCAGTAGGATCACCAACATTAGATACGGTTTATTTTGAAAATTTTGAAGGAACGCACAATTGGAATTTAGCGACTTCAACAGGAATAAATGGTACAGACCCCAATGTCTGGGAAGTAAATGACTCCGAAGGAGGTGTGGCGCCAACAGGGTGTGGCGTTGCGAATAATGGGGATAATACCATGCACATTACTTGTTCTAGCCCTCTCTGTGGCACGTTGATTACTGGTGCGCTTTATAATGCGACCGAAGAATCAAATATAAGAACAGAATCACCTGTTTTTTCTACCGTCGGGTACAATGGAATTACCTTTACCTTTGATTACATTGCGAACGGAGATAGTTTGAACGATAATGCTTCCTTACTATATAATGATGGTAGTGGATGGCAAGTTTTGGACCCAAGTCTAAAGTCTGCTATTTGTACATCGGGACAAGGAGAGTGGACAGCTTATTCTGTCACACTGCCTGCTTCTTGTGATAATAACCCAACGGTACAGATTGCTTTTAATTGGACGAATAATGCCGATAATATCGGAAGCGATCCTTCTATTGCGATTAATAATACTTTGTTGACTAGTATGGGAACAAGTACTGCGATTCAAATTTGTACGGTGGTTAATGATACAACCGTAATCGAGCCAGCTACTTTGGCTACTAGTGTCGATACGGTCGGTCATGTTATTTGTGATGGTAATAGTAATGGGTTTATTAATATATCTGTTTCGGGCGGAACGGCACCAATCAGTTATATTTGGTCGAATGGAGATACAACGCAAGATGTTTCGAATTTAGTAGATTCCATTTATAGTGTAACGATAACAGATGCAAACGCTTGTATAACCGTTGGAGGTGCTATGGTTAATACCTTAGGTTTTATAGAAGCCGAGGTAGATAGCGCAATGAATATTGTTGGTTGTACTGGAGATACGACAGGAGCCATTTATATTACGGCAACAGGAGATACAACGATCGTTGGATGTAGTTCTAATGTCGTTGCCTTAAATGAAATTTTATACAAACCAATCCTTAGAAATGGTCAAGATCCTTATACAGGAGAATATATTGAGTTAATAGGCCCTCCAGGTGCTGATATTAGTTGTTATGTCTTAACAGATGGCGACTTTACGATTACAATACCTCAAGGAACAATGATTCCTCCAGATGGACTTTTTACCATTGGAAACGATTCTGTTTGGGGAGCTGGAACCTTTGATTTAGATGCAGAAAATTGTAATTGCTTCACAGAAGGAACAGCAGGTACGGCCTTATTAATTCTGACAGATGGAGGCGAATATGTAGCGCTTTATGACGGAGCAGGTACCTTTTTAGAAGGCGTAATTTATAGTTCTCCATCAGCGGGAAATACGCCAAATGGGAATGTAGTACCCACTTTAGGAATGGCAGGTTGTCCTACAAGCGTTACCATACCGCCCGTTGCTGCTTTTGAAACAGCAGGAGGTGGATTTGCCTCAGGAACGTCTATTATTAGAAGCCCAGATGGTTCTGGCGCATGGATTCCACAGGTTGGAGGATCTTTAAATGCTTGTAATGTCTCAGGAGGTAATACGGGAAATGGTTCGGTTACCTATCTTTGGAGTAATGGTGCTACAACACAAGATCTATCCAATTTATCAGCAGGAACGTATACGGTTACCGCAACCAATACATATGGTTGTACTGCATCGACAAGTTATACGCTAACAGAGCCAGCGCTTTTGATGGCAACAACCTTGGCTACTCCTTCTGCTTGTACAGGAGATACGACAGGAATGATTGATTTGACGGTAACTGGCGGAACAATGCCTTACAGTTTTAACTGGTCAAATGGAGCAACAACAGAAGATATCGACATGCTGTCAACTGGTAATTATTGTGTCACTGTAACGGATAGTAGTGGTTGTATGGCAATTGTATGTGATACCATCGCAGATCCATTCTTCACCATTCCTGTAGATACGTTCTATATTTGTCTTGGGGATTCTGTTCAAATTCAAGTGAATACGAATGCAACAAACATTCAGTGGACACCATCAGCAAGCTTGAGTAACGATACGATTAGCAATCCATTTGCTAGTCCGACAAATACCACGACTTATACCGTGACGGCATTTACGTCTACGACAGTTAATAACCTAGTTGTTAATGGCGATTTTGAAGCAGGAAATACAGGGTTTACCTCTACCTATAGTTATGGAGGTGGTATGGGAGGAGCTTATGTCATTGATACCAATGCATATACACATAATACATTTCATAGAGGATTTGACCATACAACAGGTGCGGGGAATTTTTTAATTGCTGATGCACCAGCAGGGTCTGTCGATGTCTGGTGTCAAACGGTAATGGTTGCCCCAAACACAGATTACGACTTTTCGGTATGGGCAAACAACATCGTTCGTCCAACGTCTAATTATGACGATCCAAATATAGAATTGTTGATTAATGGAACGGTTGTATACAGTAGTGGAGCGATTCCAGAAAATCCAAATGTATGGATTAATTGTTTGGCAACTTGGAATTCAGGCGTAAATACTACGGCAGCACTTTGTATTCGTGCAGCAGGAGCGATTGGATCAGGACATGACTTTGGTCTAGATGACATCTCATTTGGAGCACCAGTAACCAGTTCTTGTGCAAGAATAGATTCCGTTGTTGTTATCGTAGATTCTGTGTCTGTCAGTTTAGCGACCGTGCATCCAGTATGTCATGGAGATTCAACAGGAAGCATTACAACAACAGCCTTAGTAAACAATTATACCTACTTATGGAATACAGGAGACACAACGGCTAATTTAACGAATCTTGGAGCTGGAACGTATGTATTAACCGCTGCATCAGCATCTTGTCAAGATAGCGTAAGCGTAACGTTAACACAACCTGCACTTCTAGTAGGAACAACGCTTGCTACAAATATTGCTTGTGTAGGAGATACAACAGGAACGATTGACTTAACAGTAACTGGCGGAACAATGCCTTATAGTTTTAATTGGTCGAATGGAGCTACAACGGAAGATGTAGCGATGTTGCCAACGGGTAATTATTGTGTCACCGTAACGGATAGCAGTGGTTGTATGGCAATTGTATGTGATACCATCGCAGATCCATTCTTTACCATTCCTGTAGATACGTTTTATATCTGTCTTGGGGATTCGGTTCAAATTCAAGTGAATACAAATGTAAACAATCTTATTTGGACACCATCAGCAACATTGAGTAACGACACGATTCGCAATCCATTTGCGAATCCAACCAATACAACAACTTATGTTGTTTCGACTGTAGGAACAGCTTGTACAACAATGGATTCCGTTACGGTAATCGTAGGTTCTGTAACGGCAAGTTTAACGACAATCAATCCATTGTGTCAGGGAGATACAACAGGAAGTATTCTGACAACAGTTGTAGGAAGTAATTATACCTACTTATGGAGTACAGGAGACACGACAGCTAATTTGACGAATGTTGGAGCAGGAATGTATTTGGTAACGATTTCATTGGGATCTTGTCAAGATACAATGTCTGCGACATTGACAGAGCCGACATCCGTTGCATTGGGTTTATCTAGTTCTACGAACCCTACTTGTAATGGAGACAGTACAGGGGCAATTGCTATAACAAATACAGGAGGAACAATGCCTTATACTTATTTGTGGTCAAATGGAGCAACGACACAAAACTTAAATAACGTACTAGCTGGAACATATAATTTAACGCTAACAGATGATAACGGATGTACTTCGCCTTTATCTGTTGTGTTGACAGAACCTTCTGCGATTAGTGTTTCTTATAGTACCACAAATGTTAGTTGTGGTGGCTCGAATGATGGGACGGCGTCGATTGCTCCTATAGGAGGCACACCAGGGTATACTTATCTTTGGGATGTGACCGCAAACAATCAAACGACTGCAACGGCAACCAATTTAACTTCAAATACTTATTCTGTAACGGTAACCGATTTAGAAGGTTGTGTGACGGAGGCAAATGGCATTTTTGTCAATCCAGGTATTCCTGTTGATAGTACTGATGTTCCTTTAGTGGTCCTAACAGGTCTATTAGATTGTGACTTAAATCCTATTGGAGCTTTAGAAATTAATACAAGTAATAGCTATACTTATCTATGGAGTAATGGTGCGACAAGTGCCAGCGTAACGGCTTTGCCTGCTGGAACGTATTCTGTAACGGTCAGTAATGGTTTAGGTTGTACGTATGTGCAAACAGCGGCAATCAATAGCCCATTTGTACCAACGATCAATCCATTTATTGTAAACGCAGGTTTAACGACAACGACGGTAACTTCTGGTTCTGTGGTTGATATTAATGGTGGCAACGATCAAACTTCACAAGGCGTAACGTACAATTGGACGAATCCAAGTGGAGATGTAACGATTGCAACACCAACAGCACATGCAACAACGGCTATGTCTACTCTAGCAGGTTCTTATCCATTGACTTTAACCGCAACGGCTACCGATAGTACTGCTTGTCAAGATACGGCAAGTGTGGTCTTAAATGTGGCATCGGTTTACATGGGGATGCCAAATGCCTTTACGCCAAATGGTGATGGTATTAACGATGTGTATCGCCCAATTGGTTTGAATGCAGAGGATGTCGTTACATTTAGAGTTTATAACCGTTGGGGACAAATCGTTTACAATGGAGATGATTTGGAGAACATGGGCTGGGATGGTCGCTTTCAAGGCGTTGAACAACCAACCGAAGTTTATCTCTTTATCTTAGAATATAAACTAGGCGCTAATTCAGAGACTAAAGCTCAAAAAGGAGAATTTACTTTAGTTCGATAGGCAGTAAAAAATTAGACAATTTGAAGTGTTTTAGCTTCAAATTGTCTAATCATTTTGTTTCCTCTTAAACTCAGATTGCCTTATGGCTTTCTCTTCGTTTACGGACGGAGTTTAGGAGCACAAACAGTATTTTAGTAAGTCATTGTTATTAATACTTCGTGGGATTAGTTCACTACGTTTGTTAGCTCGCTTTGCTCGTGAGCTCACTCCGTTCGGTTCATGAGCGCTACGCTTATGTTAGCTTCGCTGCTTCTCCGAGGTTTTAGTTTTTTTACCAAAAAACATAAAAACCATTTCATATTAGTTTATTGCATGAGTGCTTCGCTTTGATTATCA
>CACVAQ010000554.1 GCA_902727865.1 uncultured Aureispira sp.
TTAAAATGTACAATTGCTGCTCGTGCATATTTTCTTGTGATTTCCCAACAGCGTGTATAATTGCGGTATAGAGGAATAGGATGGCTAAATTTATCCAAATTATTTTTTTGCTTTGTTCCATATTCTTAATTTAGTACTTTGTGAAGTTGTTTGATAAAATATATCCTCCCAAGCAAGTTGGATATTTTCAACATGGTTGTCTCTATATTCGTTGAGACAGGAGTACATCTTATATGCGCTGCCGCTTCGACTTTTCGACGACCACGAACAACAAGTGAAACATTACTGACCAAAGGGAATAAGTAAGTAGATGGACAAAAATAATTAACACTAAAATAGGGCATCTTTTGTCCGCTAAATTCCTTAAAAAGCCTTGCTTTAGCTCGCTACCACGAAGTAGCACCGAAGGTAAAGCTGCATTTTTTAACTCTTTAGCGAAAAAAATATACGCCTATTTTTATACTCCTAATTTTGTCCATCTACTTAGCAAGGCAGTTAAGTATCGTAATTTCGATGAAGTATTGCTTGTATAAAGTTAAGATTTTTACGACATTTACTGTTTTACCAATAAGACTGAAATATAAGGAATGTTTTTGGGTCTTGTTTTACTACTTCGTAAAAAAATATCATATTGCTAGTAAAGGATAGAAAATTTAAGTATTTATGGCTGTTAATGACTTGAGTTTCTATATAGGGTAGTTTTTTTTATACGTTTTATCAAAAAATAAAAAAGACACCAAGTGGGATTATTATTAATAATTATTAAAAAACAAAAAACATAAAAATTATGGGGTTTCGGAAGGAAAAAGACTCTATTGGATATATTGATGTGCCAGCAGACAAATATTGGGCAGCACAAACACAACGTTCTCTAGAAAATTTTAAAATTGGCGGACATTTGATGCCTAAAGAAGTCATTCAAGCCTTTGCTATTTTGAAAAAAGCAGCAGCGCAGACGAATACTGAATTGGGTGTTTTGGCAGCGGATAAATCCGCTGTTATCGGTCAAGTTTGTGATGAAATTCTAGCAGGAAAACTAGACGATCAATTTCCTTTGGTGGTCTGGCAAACGGGTTCTGGAACGCAATCAAATATGAATGTGAACGAGGTGGTTGCCAATAGAGCCCATGTCTTGAACGGAGGAGATTTATTAGATGAGAAAAAAAGCGTTCATCCAAATGATGATGTTAATAAATCTCAATCTTCGAACGATACCTTTCCAACAGCGATGTATATTGCAGGTTACAAAAAAGTTGTTGAAGTAACGATTCCTGGTTTGGAAACGTTGCGAGATACGTTGGCAGAGAAATCTGTTGCTTATAAAGATGTGGTGAAAATTGGTCGGACACATTTTATGGATGCGACGCCTGTAACGGTCGGACAAGAGTTGTCTGGCTTTGTTTCTCAATTGAATCATGCCATTAAAGCGATTAAAAATACCCTAGAACATTTGTCTGAATTGGCATTGGGTGGAACGGCTGTTGGAACGGGACTAAATACGCCTAAAGGTTATGCTGTTTTGGTGGCTGATAAAATTGCAAAATTGACTGGTTTGCCTTTTATAACGGCTGAGAATAAGTTTGAAGCCTTGGCGGCACACGATGCTATTGTAGAGTCGCATGGTGCTTTAAAAACAGCGGCTGTTTCTTTGATGAAGATTGCGAACGACATTCGTATGTTGGCTTCTGGTCCTCGTTGTGGTATTGGAGAATACATTATTCCTGCAAACGAACCTGGTTCGTCTATCATGCCAGGGAAAGTGAATCCAACACAAGTGGAAGCCATGACTATGGCAATGGCGCAGGTAGCTGGAAATGATGTTGCAATTAATATTGGTGGTATGACAGGACAATTTCAGTTAAATGTCTTTAAACCAATGATGATTTATAATTTCCTAATGTCTGCTCAGTTGATTGGCGATGCTTGTATTAGTTTCAACAATAATTGTGCGATTGGATTGGAGCCTAATTATGAAGCGATCAAAGAGAATTTGAACAATTCTTTAATGTTGGTGACGGCTTTGAATACTAAAATTGGCTACGACAAAGCGTCTGAAATTGCTAAAAAAGCATATAAGGAAGGAACGACCTTGAAAGCGGCTGGTTTGAGCTTAGGTTATTTAACAGAAGAAGAATTTAATCAATGGGTACGCCCAGAAGATATGATTGGTAGCTTGGATTAATCGGCTATTCAAAATAGATATTGTAAGTAAGGTCTTCCCGATTAATTCGTGGAAGACCTTTTTTATGTTTAGATTGAAAGCACTTAATCATTCTTATTCAAGGAGTCGTAAATAGCAACTTCTTTCGGTTCATGAGCGTTCCGCTTAATTTAGCTGCGCTGCGGCTTTGGGTTTTCAAAGAAGTCATGGAGAATGAGAACTGTTGTTTTTTAGAATCGGAAAAACAGCAGGCGCTCGTTTTTGTATTGGTAAGATAGAATAATTTGATTGCTGGATTAAAAAAACAAAATACGGTCCTTAAATCTCTAAAGCAATTTCCACCATTTCGCTCAAGGTTTCTTGTCTTTCTTGTGCCGTCGATTCGATTCCAGTGACCAATTCGTCCGAGATCGTGAGGATGGTCAAGGCTTGTACGCCAAATTTTGCCGCTAGAGTATAGATCGCAGTGGTTTCCATTTCTACACAAAGGACGCCATATTTTGCCCAGTGTTTGTACACTTCAAAGTTATCATTATAGAACTCATCCGCAGAAAGAATATTTCCAGCTTTTACTTGAATTCCTTTTCCTTCCGCAACACGAACCGCATTCATAAACAATCCAAAATCAGCCGTAGGGGCAAAGTCCATCCCATTAAATCTTCTTCTATTAATAGCAGAATCGGTTGACGCAGACATCGCTAAGACGATATCTCTAATTTTTAGATCTGCCTGATAAGAACCAGCCGTTCCAATACGAATGAGTTGCTTGGCACCATAACTAGAGATTAATTCATTGACGTAAATAGACGTAGAAGGGATGCCCATGCCTGTTCCTTGTACCGAAACTTTTTGCCCTTTATACGTTCCCGTATAGCCGTTCATTCCTCTTACGGTGTTGTAACAAAAAGAATCTTCTAAGAAGGTTTCTGCCACCCATTTTGCTCGAAGGGGATCGCCAGGTAATAATACTTTTTCTGCAATTTCGCCTTCTTTGGCACCAATATGTAAACTCATAAATTTAGTTTTAGAATAAGAAAAAGGCATTTAATAATTTGGTAATGATGCTAGCCTTTTTGCTTAATAATCAAATAAAATGCTTCTCCTTAATGGCTTTACAGATAGACTTCAAACAAAGCTAAAATCTTAGACAAGCTATCTAAGTTAAAAAAAAATGAGAAACATTTCCAGTTAAAATGGAAAAGTATCCAAATAATAAGAGTTTGTTGATAAGTGTACTTAATACAGTGTGTAAAAAGTTATTAAATAGTGGGCAAGTATGGTATCAGACACTTTCAAAGTGTCTGATACCATACTTAAAGCATCCTAACTATTCTTTAGGTATAATTATTTAACTTTTGATCTATTAAAACTTTTGTTACGCTGTATGAAACATAAAAGCCATAAGTTCTTGTATAGAACTTATGGCTTCTTTTTTTGAGTGTTCGCTTGTAAAAATGATTTTTAGCTAAACGGAGCCCAAAACCCATCAAATTTTAAAACAGGAAGGCCCTCTTTACTTTTATCAATAATGAATTTCAAAAGCGCCACATCGGGCAGCATATTTTTATCTTTATTGGCGAACTCTTTTTCTTTCTTTTCTTTGGCAGATTCTATTGGAGGGGTAATAATGACAACTTGAGTAGAATTGTTTTTAGCGTTATGAATGACAACGTGTTTTTCGTGTGCTGCTGCTGTTTGGTTAACAACGTCCTCCTTTAAACGCATGGATTGATTATCCAAGAATACATAAGAATAGCCGCTTGTAAAACAAACAATTGGTAAACAAAGATATTTTAAGAGCAAGATTTTCATGTCGTAAAAGTAAGGGGTGGATTTCTAAAGGAATAAGTATCTACTATTTTAATATAAGCACAAAGAATTGTACTAAGAAATTTATGTCAGGTTTTAATGTAAGTTTAACAATTTTAAATCGCCCAAGAACAGTCTAGTAAGCTTAATATTCAATTACATTGGCTGCTTCAATCAACAGTTCAATATTCGCCAAGGCTCGTTTGTAGTCGTCACTATAGATTGGTTCTGTTTCGATGAGGTTCAATTGTTCTTCAAAGAAAGGCAAAACAGTTTCTAGTTTTTCTTGATTGTCCAAAGTCGTTTCAAAAATAATTTCTTTCAGCGCTTCGACATCTTCTGGAGAATTAATTTCAATAATTCCAGCATCGATGGCACGCTTTAGCCTAGGTTCATTGAGTCCTTCAATAAAAACCGTAAATTGATCTAAGGTGACGATGACCAAACTAAATGCATAAGGGCTCCGCAAATCGTTTTGGCGTATGTTTTTCCAAAAGATCGGTTTAGCTTGGCTCAAATCTTGTTTGTATCCCAAAGGGAACAACAATTGTTCTAGTTTATTTATACCCAAATCAACATTCATCTGACTCAAAAAATTTCTATATTAGACTTATAAATAATAAATAGATTGCACGTTACTTAAGTCGTGTGATCTTAAAATTATAACAAAAAATGTAGATTTAGCACGAATAGTTCGTAGTTTTTAGTTTTTCTATCGAAAAACTACTTAAAATGACAAATTAGGGTATTTCTTAGCCTAATTATGACTTCTAAAATTTAGAATTGCTTAAGTTTTAGTAAAAACTTCAATCCAATATTCTTTTAACACTTAGTTCTATCAACTCACGTGAAGCTATTTTTATCTTTATTACTACTTATTTTATTACAACAGATTGTTTGGGCTCAGGTTCAATTATCTACGCCCTTAGAAATTCTAAGCTTCATGGAAGCTTCGCCGACGAAGTATGAGTTGGAACAATTGTATGGAGCCGTGCCTCGGAAAGAACGCAAGGTGCTGCCGCATGGTACGTATACCAGAGAAATAGAGGGGAAGGAACATCAGTTGGAATACAAAGAGACAGAAACAGCAGAAGAGGAAGCATGGAGAATCGCAGCAAGAGATTTGGTCAGCGTGGAGCGCCCGAATTACGATAAAGCTCGACGGTATTATTATAAAATCTTAAAGAAAAATCCAGCGCATGCACAGACCTATACTTGGATAGGAGAGAGTTATTATGAGGAAAAAAATTATAAAAAGGCAAGAATATGGCTCAACAAGGCCTTGGAGTTGAATCCTATTGACTATTTGGCGCAATGGCTTTCCGCAGAAATCTTCTTAAAAAACGGAGAAATAGACACCGCACTTTATACCCTCACCTTAGCGCATGTTTATAATAGAAACCATCCTCGGTTAATCAAACGATTAATTGAAGTCTATGAGCAGCAGGAGCAGATTTATTATGGAAACTGGGGCTTTGATCCTTTGATGTATATTTATAAAGACGGGGAGACCGTGGTTGTGACCGCAGAAGGGATTTGGTTGACGTATGGGATGTACAAGGCCGTTTGGAACTACGATACCGATTATCAGTATATAAAAGAACAACAAGATGTAACCGATTATCTATTTCAACAAGAAATGGAAGCGATGATTGGTACTTATATGACCTATTTTAATCTAAAGAAGGACGACAAGCGGAATTATCCAGTTATGAATGCCTTTGGTTTGTGTCTGGATTATAGAATGGTCGAGGAATTTGTTTTGTACGAAATTCTTTTGGTAGACAAACCTTCTTTGTCCCATCACATTACCCCCGCTTTTATGGCGCGTATCATTCAGTACATTTCGACAATACGTTCTGTTGATTATGTGATAGATGAAGATTAACAGGTCTAAAAAAAAGCTGCCCCAACATCCGTTGAGACAGCCATTATTAAAACGCTTTTTTTATCTAAACTCAACCGAAACGATTAAGCTGTTCTTTTTCCCAACACATTTTTATAATTTACTAAAACAGCCTTTTTTAATTCTTTTCGAGCGAAGAATATACGGCTCTTAATTGTTCCCAAAGGTAAATCCAATTGTTCTGCAATTTCTTGGTATTTGTAACCGTAATAATGCATCATAAAAGGAATTCGAGTACTATCGTCTAATTTATTGACCAATGTTTCTAATTCATTCATCATGATCGCAGAATCTGCCCCATTTAAGATAGCTGGTCCACCTGAATTAAGATAAAATTGATTATCTGTAGAATCAAGGATCGTATTTCTCTTAATTTTTTTGCGATAGTTATTAATAAAGATATTACGCATCATCGTAAACAACCATGCTTTCAGGTTTGTCCCTACGCGGAATTTATCTTGATTTACTAAAGCTCTGTATGCCGTTTCCTGATAAAGATCTTTAGAATCTTCTCTGTTTCTAGTTAACTTAAATGCAAAGTTATTTAGTACATTCTCTAGGTTTGAGATTTCTTGAGTGAAATTGATCGTTGACATATTGTATTATTTTGCGTTTTGAGTAATGTTATGCTCTCCCTGTTGAAACAAATGTACAGCAAAGTTAAACAAAAAGCAAGCTTTGTGGAGATTAAATTAGAAATAAGTTAAACAAAATTGAATGTACATACATTCTTAATGCGTTTAATTCTTTGATTACCAATTAGTTGTATTATGTTTATTTTTTTTAATAAAAAGTTAAACAAAAACAAGAAACACTCTTTTGTGGAAGATTTTTGTTCAACAAAAAAAAGCACTTCTTGATTTAAGGCATTTCAAAGGAAATAGGTCGATCTATTTTGGGTCTTTGGCAACTCAAAGACTCCCCGCAGCTAATTTTTGCCACAGCGAACTCTTTTTTTTTATAACAGTAGGTGTTTGGTCGAAAGTAATTAGTTGTCAGTGTTCTGGCTTACGACTTTTTACTTACGACTAAAATCGTAAAGCCTAAGCTATTTTTTATGGGCTGGCAAAAATTGTCAAAGAACCTCTATTTTTACAAACGAGGTGATGATTTGATACAAAGTATAGGATAACATATTTAAGTAATTATTAACGTATCGGCCCAAACTATTTGCCCCCTCTATTGCGTTTATAAGAATAACGAACCAACATAACCAACTTTCGATGAGTTATAACCAAACTTACGAAACTCAAATAGCTCAGAGCAACCTACTCTGAGCTATTTTTTTGTTTATAATAAGTAGTTGGACAAAAGATGCCCCACCACATGAACGTAGTGAACTGCGTAAGCTTGGTACTCTGTACTAAAAGCATAGTCTAGCAGCGTAGTTAATTTTAAGGTTAATTATTTCTTTACTGCTCCTTAATAGCCTGTCCAAGTAAAAACACTCCTAAGTAAAACGTCGTCAACATTTTTTCTATCAAATAAAAGATAGAAGACGCTTCCCTTTCTTTAACTACGTCTCCTCTTCTAGCAAGCAAGCATTGTCTATCCGATTTTTAAATAAAATTTTATTAATATCTATATTTTTGCTCCTAATTAGATGTAATTCAGTTGATTAGTTTTTTTTAGTCTCTACAAAATTAAACTTTTGTATTCTATTCTACAAAAAGAATGTTTTAACTTTAGAAACGTGGAGACTAGCTAATCTTAAAAACACCAAATAAAAAAGAAAAAAGTTCTATATCCACAAGTACACTTCCAGTATGAGACACGTTGTTAATGTATTATTATCCATGAGATACAGATAGTTACGTTCTCTTAAAAACAATTAAGAACCTTTAAAAGTAATCGTTTATGTTAAAATCAACTTCAAAAATTTTACAAATTCTCTGCTGTTTAGGAACACTATTGTTCTTCTCAGTAGACGCTAGCGCCTCTCATTCGATGGGACTAGATTTAACCTACAAATGTATAGGGAATAACCAATACGAGGTTAATTTAACCTTTTACCGAGACTGTAATGGTGTCGACGTTTATTCAACAGCAACGGTTAATTGGGCAGCCACTTGCGGTTCTGGTTCTGTAAACTTGAATCAAACAAGTATGGTAGAGATCACGCCATCTTGCCCAGGCATCGTTGGTACCGCTTGTAATGCAGGCGGCGGCGTTTATGGAATTGAAAAATATACATTTCAAGGAATTATTACCTTACCAACTGGATGTACAGATATTACACTAAGTCATTCGATGTGTTGTAGAAACTATGCGATTACATCCTTGTCTTCTCCAGGAGGAGAGCTAATTTATGTAGAAGCAAAAATAGAAAATGCTGCGATTTGCAACAATTCTCCTGTATTTACCAATGACCCTGTACCTTTTGGTTGTGTAGGGCAACCTGTCTATTACAATCATGGTGCTTCTGATGTAGATGGTGACGACTTAACGTACTCTTTAGTAGATTGTATGAATAGCGCAGGTATATCCGTCGGTTACGCTGCTGGATACAGTGCTACAATACCATTGAGTACTACAAATGGTGTTGTTATTAATCCAGCAACAGGCGCCATTACATTTACCCCTAATATGGCACAAGTAGGTGTTTTTTGTGTTTTGATAGAAGAACACAGAAATGGTGTTTTAATTGGATCAATTATTCGTGATATTCAATTTACAGCCGTGGCTTGTTCGAACAACGTTCCGAGCTTAAGCGGTGTCAACAATACAACAGATTATACTGCAGTAGCGACCGTTGGAAACCAGTTGTGTTTTAATGTACACTCTACTGATATAGATCAAAACCAAAGTACTTTTTTATCTTGGAATAACGCTATTACAGGAGCCGTATTTACTTCCTCAACAGCAACGTATTCAGTGGGTACATTCTGTTGGACTCCAACGGCAAATGATGTTGGAGTACATACATTTACCGTAACGGTATCTGATGATTATTGCCCAATTGTTGGTCAAAATACTTATACCTATACCATTACAGTACCAGACAATAATGTTCCTTGTGATAGCATTGATATGAGCATTGTATCGACGAACGATGTCACTTGCTCTAGCAGCGATGGAGCTGCGGTAATTTTGGCGACTAACGGGGTAGCTCCATATGACTATCAATTAGTTAACTGGACAACTGGGGAGTTTTTTAACAATACTTCAGGTATATTTAATACCTTAACACCAGGTTCTTATAGTGTATGGGTCGAAGACGCAAATGGTTGTACACCAGCTTGCACGGGACATACGTTTGTTATTGCTGGTAACGCAATACCGGTAGCTGCAACAGCAATAGGTGCCGATGTACATTGTCCGTCTAACTCTACCAATGTAATGGATTCTACGAATCGTGACGGTTCTGTAACCGTGACGGCTACTGGTGGAACCGCTCCTTACTTATACTCTATTGATGGGCTTACTTTCCAAAGTTCAGGTTTGTTTTCAAACCTTGGCGTCGGAACGTATACGGCTATCGTTATGGATGCAAATGGATGTAGTGCTACAGCAGTAGCAACGGTTAATGAGCCAAGGCCAATTAGTATTGGTGTGGTATCAATTACTCCAGCATCTTGTGGCCTATCTAACGGTAGTGTTACTTTAGTAGGATCAGGAGGGCAAGGATCCTTCTTATATTACATCAATGGTCAGTCTCAAAGTAGCCCAACGTTTACCAACTTAGCAGCAGGTACGTATACCTTTAGTGTCTGTGATATGCGTTATTGCTTGTACGATACAACAATTGTTATTCCTGTAGGACCTAGCGTGGTTGCAACAGCAATAGGGGCCGATGTACATTGTCCATCTAACTCTACAAATGTAATGGATTCTACCAATCGGGATGGTTCTGTAACGGTAACCGCTACCAATGGAACAGCTCCTTACACGTATTCAATTGACGGGTCTACTTTTCAAAATTCAAATGTATTTGGAAATCTAGGAGTCGGAACGTATACGGTATTTGTAGTAGATGCGAACGGATGTAGTGATACAACAACAGCAACGGTTAATGAGCCAAGTCCAATTAGTATTGGTGTGGTATCAATTACTCCAGAAACCTGTGGTCAATCGAATGGTAGTATTACCTTAACGGCATCAGGAGGACAAGGATCCTTTTTATATTATATCAATGGTCAGTCTCAAAGTAGCCCAACGTTTACCAACTTAGCAGCAGGTACGTATACCTTTAGTGTCTGTGATATGCGTTACTGCTTGTACGATACAACAATTGTTATTCCTGATGTTCCTGCATTTGTTGCCATGACAACAACGACAAATCCATCTTGTGAAGGGGATTGTAATGGAACAGCTACGGCATATGGAGATAGCTTAAATACGTATACTGTGGTGTGGAGTAATGGACAAACAGGTGCGACAATCAGTAACCTTTGTGCAGGAACGTATACCGCTACTGTAACCGATGGGAATGGTTGTTCTTCAATCGCAACAGCAGTAATTACGGATCCAGCTGCAATTTCTGTTAGCTTAGTTGCTAGTTCAGACGAGACTTGTAGAGGGAATGATGGTTCTGCTACATTGAGTGTAACAGGAGGAACAGCACCTTATACCGTTGATTTGGCTAACTTTACAACAGCAACAACTACTTCTAACGCAACAGGTCTATTTACTCGCTTAAATGCTGGAAATCATGTTGTTAATGTAATAGATGTAAATGGTTGTAGTGTTAATTGTGCAACACACTTCGAGTTAGAGGGTTGTGATAATGCTCCTTCTGGTTCAATTAGAGGAGTTAGAAGTATTGCAGGGTCAGTATCTTTAACCATAAACCCTAATCCTGCTTCTTCTTTGGTACAAGTTAGTTACCAAACAAATGAGTCACTTGTAACTATTACGATCTTAGATGCTAACGGAAAAACAGTACACACTAAAGCACAAACAAGTGGTAATGGAAGTCTTGAAATTATAATTAATGATTGGGCTGATGGTCTTTACTATGTTGTTATGACAGATAGTGATGGCGAATTAGTTAAAACTGAAAAATTAATAATTGCAAAATAATAGCTAGTATTTATTTCAGTATATAAAAAAGGCGTTCAGATTTTCTGAACGCCTTTTTACTTTTAATACTCGCTTATACTATAATGTACTACAATGCATTCTACGCCCGCATTTGGTGCGCCAATAAGTGTTCCGTTTAAAGTTGAACGTAATGGTAAGCAAAGCTTTTCGTCTTTCCAATGGTTCTCTAATTCGTCGAGTGTAACAACCACTGGAGCAAATGAGGTCCAAGGTTTAGATTGATAAAAGCCAAACTGTTTGGATCGCTCATTTGGAATTATAAGCGTAGCGCTCATGAACCGAACGGAGTGCGTTCACGAGCAAAGCGAGCTAACAAAGGTAGTGAACTAATCAACGGAGTATTATTAAAGAAACATCATTGATAATCGT
>CACVAQ010000555.1 GCA_902727865.1 uncultured Aureispira sp.
ACCCAAAGAAAGGTGATTATCAATCAAGAGTAAATGAACGAATAGTAGCCTTGATTTTTTAGGGCATTTATAAATGCAAAGACTCTTTCCAACTGTTGTTTGGAAAGAGTCTTTTTTATTGTTGATAGCAAATAAAGTCCATTAATATTAGAAAAAGAAGCGACCTGATCTTCAGGAGCAGAACCGCTCATCGTCATGACGCCACGCATGGCAGCAATCATATACGGGAAATCGACCGTTCCAGCACTATGTTCATGGCACTTGCATATGGCTCTTTTGAACCATAAACAGGATAGCCATCAAGCGCATAAACTTATTCCTAATGGATAGAAAAGTAAAAAAAAGCTTATTAATAGTTTTGAATTTTCATTGGACTGTTTTTTAGAAGTGTTATTGTACTTATTGTCGTTTTTTTTCTAGAAGCCCCTATTGATGCCTTCTTGTGCCTAGAAATTAAAATCAGAGCATCAACAGATGGCGTATAAGAAAAGGAGGCTAGTCTAAATATCTGTGCTTTATTTTTAATAGGTCTAAATAAAAATTGTTTTTTCGGTTTTTTTAATATACTTTCGTGCCGCACTATATTAATTTAGACTTAATCTTAATAATTAAAAGCAGATGAAAAATATTAAACAGACATTATTACTAGGAGCAGGCTTATTATTCATGACCGCCTGTACGCCCGAAGACGTAGACCCAAATGCAGATTTAAAAACGAAGGTCGTTAACAATTATTGCGAAATTGTTTATGCGAGTTATGAGGATTCTTATAACAAAGCAATGGACCTACAAACAGCCATTAATACCTTGGTCACAACACCAACTCAAACTTCTTTTGATGCTGCTAAAATAGCTTGGTTGGCAGCAAGAGAACCTTATGGACAAACAGAAGCGTACCGTTTTTATGATGGACCAATTGATGATTCAGATGGACCAGAAGGTGCTTTGAATGCTTGGCCTTTGGATGAGAATTACATTGATTATACCCGTGATAATACTGGAGGGGTTTCAAATACTGGAATTATTTATGATTTGACCAATTACCCAACGATTACCGCTTCTATTCTATCAGGAGCGAACGAAGTTGGAGGAGAGAAAAACATTAGTATCGGTTATCACGCTATTGAGTTTTTGTTGTGGGGGCAAGATCATATAGATGTAAATACCAATGTTGGACAAGGAGGAAATCGTTCTTATACAGATTATACCAATACTGCAATGAACCACACTCGACGTGGCGAATATATCCAAGCTTGTGCACAATTATTGATAGATGATTTAGCCATTTTAAAATCAGAATGGGCTCCAAATGGTTCTTATAGAACGTATTTTGAAGGTTTGTCCGCAGACGAAGCCTTGTCCAAAATTTTAACGGGAGCAGGTGTCTTAAGTAAATCTGAACTAGCAGGAGAGCGTATGTTTACCGCTTTGGAAGCAAATTCTGTAGACAATCCACAGGAGGATGAGCATTCTTGTTTTGCAGACAATACGCACCGTGATATTATCACCAATGCACAAGGAATTACCAATATATTGGCCGGAACTTATACTAGTGTATCGGGTAGTGTGGTTGGAAGTACAGAATATTCTATTTTAACGTTGGTTACAAAAACAGACGCTACAAAAGGAGCTGACTTAAGGGCTAAAATTACTGCGGCAACCGCTAAAGTATTGGCAATCCCGATGCCTTTTGATAAAACCGTAACAGAGGAAAATGTCAACGACAATGGTTCTGTTTTACAGGCGGTAACGGCTTTGCAAACTCAAGGAGATGCAATCGCAGAAGCGGCAACCGTTCTAGGGCTAACAATTAGTACAGAATTACCTGATTAAAATAAACTAGCGTTAAAGTTTATCAGTTTTTTTATGTTTAAAATTTGTTGATGAAAGTCAATAAAACTCAAGCATAAACTTAACTCAGCAACCGATTTCGATTGCTGAGATTTTTCATTTTTTAAACCGCTGTTATATACGTTCATTACTTCGTGGAAAACCAGAACTAAGCGTAGCGCTCATGAACCGAACGGAGTGAGCTCACGAGCAAAGCGAGCTAACAAACGTAGTGAACTAATCCCACGAAGTATTAATACGTTAATAATATACATTAATAATATGAAATTTCAACTTCATTTTTGTTTATTGATAATAATAGGATTTAGTCTAAATGCTTGTCAAAAAGAAAGCGTACTCTATGCCGAAGATGGCGAAGAGTTGGCCGGTGGGGCAACGACTTTTTTTAATACGTCTCGAAATGCCTTTGGGTTTTCGGCTCCTAATTTAAAAGGTTTGCAAGCCTTGCAATTTACGACAGGAAATTCATTTTTTAATCAAAGTTGGGTCAGTGCCATAGCTTCGACGACTGGGCGAGATGGTTTGGGACCTTTGTTTAATGAAACCGCTTGCTCTGGTTGCCATTTCAAGGACGGGCGAGGGCGTACGCCTCAATTTGGCGAAACATTTGGACATGGAATGCTGATTCGATTGAGTATTTCTGGAGTTAATCAACATGGCGGTCCCTTGGCGGCTCCTATGTATGGCGGGCAACTTAGTCCTGGCGGGATTAGCGGGATTCAAGGAGAAGGAACGTTCGAAATTCAGTACATCGAAATGACTGGAACCTATGGCGATGGAACGAGTTATTCTTTGAGAAAGCCTACTTATATTTTTCATAATTTAGCCTATGGTAATTTAGATAATAACATTCTTTTTTCTCCTAGAGTTGCCAATCAAATGGTCGGAATGGGCTTACTAGATGCCATCGAAATTAATGCGATCAAAGCCTTTGCAGATGAGTTTGATATTGATGGAGATGGGATTTCGGGCAAAGCAAATTTAGTGTACAATCGAGCGACCAATTCAATGGATTTAGGTCGTTTTGGCTGGAAAGCGGGCGAACCAAATGTGCGCCAACAAGTAGCGGGGGCTTTTGTAGGAGATATAGGAATTACCTCTAATTTATTTCTAGAGGAGAATCATACCAATCTACAAACAGACTGTCAAACGGCTCCTAATGGTAATAATAGCAATGGCTATGAATTGGATGCCCAAACCTTGGACCGAGTTACTTTATACTCTAGTACTTTGGCGGTTCCTGGTCGAAGAAATTGGGAAGATCAAGAAGTCCTTCAAGGAAAAGAACTGTTCTTAAAAGCCAATTGCCAAAAATGCCACGTACAAAAATACAGAACAGGAACCCATCCTGATTTTGATGCCTTATCCAATCAAACCATTTATCCCTACACCGATTTATTACTACATGATATGGGAGCAGGTTTAGCAGATAATCGCCCTGAATATTTAGCCGATGGGCAAGAATGGCGAACGGCTCCACTTTGGGGGATTGGCTTAATCGAAACGGTCAACGGACATACGGAGTTTTTGCACGATGGACGTGCTCGGAATTTAGAAGAAGCCATTTTGTGGCATGGGGGAGAGGCAGAGGTATCTAAAGAAAGCTTTAGAACAATGTCTGCCGAGGAGCGAGAACAGCTGGTTTTATTTGTAAAGTCTTTATAATAACTCTTTTTTAAAACAATTGATATGCGTGTATATCTTAAATTAGCCCTCTTCATTTTATGTATTGGCTTATTCAATATGGTTGCTTGTAAAAAGCAAGTGAATTTTGATAAAGAAGCGATGCTAAGTGGCATTATAAATGAATACGTTTTACCAAGTTACCAACAGTTACTTGTGGATAACCAGGCTTTAGAAGTAGCTTGTCTAGCTTTTGAACAGGCACCTAGCTTAACGACTCTAGAGAACGCGCAAGAAGCGTGGAAAACGACTATGGAATCTTGGTCTACCGTTGAAATGCTTGTGTTTGGACCAGGAAGAGATAACTACCGTTATTTGAAGTTGGACAACACGCCAACAAATTTGAATTTTATTGAAAATGCAATAGTAGATACCGTTTTGATTGACTCTATTTATATGACAGATCGAAGCTCTTATACCAAAGGATTTGCTTGTATAGAATACCTTCTTTTTGAGGCCAATAATAATCAAGCAAACGTATTAAGCCTTTACCAGACGGCTGCCAATAAAGAAAGGCGTTTTGCTTATTTATTAAATAGTATAAAGAACACCAAAGGACTTATCAAAGAGCTAGAAACAGCCTGGAATGGCTCCTATGGGAGTACCTTAAGTAAAGGAACAGGCAATACGACGCAAGAAGGAATTGCTGCCTTTAGTAATGCTATGGTACACATGAGTCAAACGATTGCCGTTAAAAAACTAGCAAAGCCATTAGGGAAAGAAAGTGCGGATCAATTGCTTCACCCAGAATACTTGGAGAGTCCTTATGGGCATTTTTCTTGGGATATAATTCTTTATAACTTAAAGGGCATTCAACAAATCTTTGGAAACAGCGAAAAGGGGCTAGGTAGCTATTTAAATTATCTACTTAACGACGATGCTTTAACACTTGCTATTGTGGCACGGGCAAAAAAAGTAGAAAGGCTAATTGAAGAAAGGCAATTGACCTTGTTCGAGGACCTCACAACAAACACCGCAGAAGTAGAACTGATTTATCAGGAAATGAGTCAACTGTATATTGATTTAAGTGACCCTATTGCGATGTATTTTTCAATAACAATCTTAGCCAATCCCGACGATGGCGATTAGCGTTTGTGTGCTTTGTAAAACAAAAAAAAAGCGAGTCGCTCCCCTAGGAACGACTCGCTATATTTTTGACAAGAATTAGCAACTATCTTTTATCTCGATTGTTATTTCTTCTAGGTCTATCTTCACGCGGCTTGCGTGGTGGACGCTCAACATAACCTTCAGGTTTGTCCATTAGGACTTTGCGAGAAAGTTTGTATTTACCAGTGCGCTCATCAATAGCCAATAATTTAACTTTAAGAACATCGCCAACGGCAACAGCATCTTCTACATTCTCGATTCTAGCCCAAGAAATTTCAGATACATGCAATAGACCTTCTTTACCAGGCATGAACTCAACAAAAGCACCGTAAGGCATAATGCTCACTACTTTTGCTTCATATTCTTCCCCAACTTCAGCTTCCGCAGCGATACCTTTGATAATACTCAAAGCAGCATCAACGGTTTCTTTACCAACACCAGAGATAAATACGATACCTTTTTTGTTTTCTTCCTCGATGGTAATCGTAGCTCCTGTATCCGCTTGGATACCTTGGATGATTTTACCTCCAGGTCCGATAACAGCACCAATCTTATCACCAGGAATCTCGTAACGAACGATACGAGGTGCATGTGGTTTTAAGTCTTCGTTGTGTGTTGGAATCGCATCGTTCATCAAACCTAAGATGTGCAAACGACCGCCACGAGCTTGTTGTAAAGCTGTTGCCATAAGATCGTAATCCAAACCGTCAATTTTGATGTCCATTTGACAAGCACAAATACCTTCAGCAGTACCAGTAACTTTAAAGTCCATATCCCCCAAGTGATCTTCATCCCCTAAGATATCAGACAAAACAACTGCACGAGTTCCATCAGAAATCAAGCCCATTGCAATTCCAGAAACAGGAGCCGTAATTGGTACACCTGCATCCATCAAAGCCATAGAACCCGAACAAACAGAAGCCATAGAAGAAGAACCATTTGATTCTAATACGTCAGCTGTAATACGAACCGTATAAGGATATTCTTTCGGGAAAACCATCTCTAAAGAACGTCTAGCCAAATTACCATGTCCGATCTCTCTACGAGAAGTCCCACCTACGCGTTTCACTTCATTCGTACAGAATGGAGGGAAGTTGTAGTGTAAGAAAAATTTGTCATAACGTTGGTCCATTGCAGTATCAACCATTGGTTGATCCAATTTAGAACCTAGCGTAACGGTTGCCAAAGCTTGCGTTTCACCTCTATTAAAGATAGAAGAACCATGAGGAGAAGGTAGCGAATCAATTTCACACCAGATTGGGCGAATTTCATCTGGCTTACGACCGTCCAAACGAACTTTCTCAGCCATGACCATTTCACGGATCGTATGCTTCATATTTTTATAAAAATACTCGCTGACAAAATCACCATTTTCAGCCATGTATTCTTCACCATGCTTCTCTAATAAGTCTTCTTTTAAGGCATCTTTGATTGCAGAAAAACCTTGTTTGCGTTCTAATTTGCTATGAGAACCACTTGCGATGGCATGAATCTTAGCCGTCGTCATCTCGTTGATTTCCGCTTCTAATTCAGGATTAGTTGCTTTTTCTGGAGTCGCTCTGTTTTCAGTAATGTTCAAAGCCGCACGTAATTCTAATTGTAAATTACATTGTTCCTTGATTGCTTCATGACCAAATTTGATCGCATCAATCAATTCCGCTTCACTACATTGGTCTGCTTCTCCTTCTACCATTGCGATATTATCTAACGTACCACCAACGATGAAGTTCATGTCAGCAGTTTCTAAGATCGTTCTAGTTGGGTTAATCACAAACTCGCCATCAATACGTGCAACACGTACTTCAGAGATTGGATTTTCAAAAGCAATTTCAGAAGCCATTAAGGCAGCAGAAGCAGCAAAAGCCGCATAACAATCTGCTAAAATTTCTTTGTCACCAGAGATTAGAGAAACAAAAATTTGTGTTTCATTCATGTATCCATCAGGAAACATTGGACGAATAACACGGTCAATTAAGCGACAAACTAAAATTTCGCTGTCAGAAAGACGTGCTTCACGTTTGAAAAAGTTACCAGGAATACGTCCAGCAGCAGAGAATTTTTCACGAAACTCAACTGTTAGAGGAAAGAAGCTTTGATTTGGTTTTGCTTCTAAAGCCGATACTGCGGTTGCTAGTAACCACATATCTCCGTGGCGCAACACAACTGATCCATCTGCTAGTGCAGCTAATTTGCCGCTTTCTAGCGTAATTTCTTGTCCAGAAATTGTTTTGGAAACAGAAGTTGGAATTTGTTTACCCATGTTGGTAAAAATTTTAAGTTTTAAATAATATATCCATCATGATATGCCATTTACACATCACGTCATCCAAGCGTTTGTAATATAAAAGATTACAAACGAAACTAACTTTTTGGGCTTAGCGTAAAAAACAGGTACAGCTATAAAAAGTAAAAGTGCTTCGATAGGAAGCACTTTTAAACTTTTTTGTATGTATCTTATTTGTTCTTACCAAGTACATCTCTCATTTCAAGAGTTTTGATAAGTTCACGATATTTTACAACATCTTTGTTAGCCAAGTAACCCAATAAAGAGCGTCTTTGACCAACCATTTTCAACAAAGAACGTCTTGTAGAATGATCTTTGTGGTTTGCTTTCAAGTGCTCAGAAAGCTTTTGGATGCGAAAGGTTAACAACGCAATTTGACCTTCTGTAGAACCTGTGTTCTTTTCTGAACCACCGTGTGTTTTAAAAATCTCAGCAGTTTTTTCTTTTGTTAGGTAGACTCCCATTTTTTTGTTTTTTTTGTATTGATTACTAATCAAGATATTCTAAATCATATTTTAGTCCTGCAAAAGTACGGTATTTTTTGATAAAAAAAACTTTTACTTTAGAAAAGTACAAATTTTGTAATATATTTACCTTAAACCAAACTGGGAAAATCCTTGGAAATGAGCATAGAATCCTAAATTCTTACTTAATAAAGGATACCATAAATAGTCACACTCAATAGATCAAAGATAAAATTAACATGGCAAAACAGCAAATAAAATCCTTAGAAGATATTATAGCATTCAAAACTCAAATGAAAACGTTGAAGGAATGTGAAACAATGGTTAGCTATGCTCAATCACAAGGAAAAGTAGTTCCTTCGCATATTTTGAAGCAAATGTCTGATTTGAGTGCGATTTCGCATGAGTTGAACCATGAGCTGAAAGCAGGAGGAGCCGAAGACCAATTAGATCCTCGATCTATGAACATGGCTTTGATCGGAAGTTTGCACAATGATTTGGCACAAGTGATTGCTCCAGCTACTCCAGCAACGGTCTTGTTAATGGAAAACAGCAAACGAAAAGGTTTGTTTGGTTTGCTAGGGCCTGTTCCGTTGGTCCGTCGATTGAATATGATTACAATGATCTGTTTACTTACCTTTTTGGGTTTGTTTGCAGCAGATTGGGGCATGGAGGAAAATATTATTGATTCCTACACCATCAATGGTGACATCTTTTCTTATAAGGGGTGGAAATTTATTGTTAATGAGTTGGTCATTCTTTGTATGGCTGCTTTAGGTGGTTCTTTCTATGCTTTATTTGAAGTCTACAAGTATATTACGAAAAACTCTTATGATCCTAAATATGATTCTATCTATTGGATTCGTTTTGTATTAGGGATTGTTTCTGGTGTTATTTTGGCTCAATTTATCTTCATTTCACCAGATATTTTAGGTGAAGATGCTGGAGCTGTTGCTGCTAATGCTTCTAAATCTAGAGAGTTGGGTGGCTTTATGAGTTACAAACCTCTGTTGGCCTTTTTGGGTGGGTTTTCTGCTAGAGTTGTACACAAAATTCTGAATTCAATGGTAGAAGCAATCGAAACCTTTATTAGTGGTTCTGCTCGGGATATGGTTGTGGCTAGAGAAGAAGCTGCTAAAGTGAAAATGCAACAGCAAATGGATAGCATTAAACTAAAAACTGCTCAAATAGAAGGGGCAGAGCGTATGAAGTCTACGATTCAGTTGATGCAGTTGAAAGAAGAAATGAATCATGGTGCCAACAAAGATGATATTGCGTTTAGATTAAACCAAATCATGGACGAATACATGAAGCCTGTTGGAGGAGTGGATATTAATTTTTCAAAAACACATCAACCGGCTCAACCTAATAATACAACGATTAATAATAATAATAACGCCAATGTTCATGTTCCTATCGTAGAAGATGACTACTACCCAGAAGTAGAAGATAACTTTGACGAACCAATCTTTAATGAACAAGGAGATGAGGTAGTTATTAATGACGTAGATACAATTGACATTCCAGACTTTCCAGATGATTTGGACAATCCTGACTTTCCAATGCCAGGTGACATCAAAGATGACTTTGATCCAAACGATCCAAACTTGAAAGTTTAAAACAATAATAATTTGAAAATTTGAAGCTTAGAAAGGAGGTGCCTGATCTAAAAAAGGGATGTCTTTACAAGCTTCAAATTTTTAAATCTTTAAGGGCTTGCCCTTACAAAGGAAGTTGTTCTATTGCTACCGCAATTTACTCTAATCCATAGTTTTTAAATTATGCGAACCCTTTTTTCATTTTTTTTCCTTTTATTAACGACTGCATCTTCTTTTGCTCAAAAGGCAGATGAATCTTTGCTAGTGGCTTCTTTAGAAAGAACAACTTGTTATGGGAATTGTCCCTATTATGAGGTGAAAGTCTATTCTAATGGGCTTGTTACTTATAATGGTAGAAAAAATGTGGAATACCTTGGATTGTATGAAGGGCGACTCTCTCAACAGCAAATTCGCCAATTATTAGACAAGGCGAAGTCTGTTGGTTATATCCACTTTGAAAATAAATACCCCATAAAAGGGCTTGGAATTATTGATTTCCCTGTCTGCATAACAAGTGTTACGGAGGGCGCAACGAAAAAAATGGTGTACAATCGCAACGATTCTCCGCAACGATTGGTGGAATACCAAAATTTCTTTGATGAATTGATAGAAGAGTTGGACTGGAAAAAAAGAGGTTTCCAAAATTAAAAAAAAGTTTTTATTTTAAAGCTCTGATAATGAGTGGTGTAAAATAAAAAGTGTAAAATAGTCTAAAAAAAAAGAAGAAAAATTTGCTACTTTTATAAAAAGAAGGTATATTTGCACTCAATCAATAATGAGATGGTCGGATGGCCGAGCGGCTAGGCTGGGCTCTGCAAAAGCTCCCACAGCGGTTCGAATCCGCTTCCGACCTCTATTCTAAATCCTGCAAACAAAACGTTTGTAGGATTTTTTTTTTGTAAAAAACTCTGCTTTTTTGCTATATTTTATCGGCTTTCTTCTTGTTAAAAAGAATGTTTATACCTATACTTGTGAGCAAATAACAAAAAACAGAGTAATCCAAGGGTTTATACAGTATTGTTCTAATATGCCTGTTTTAATATATAGGTGTATTTTGTGTAAATTAGGAAATGAGTTGAAGATTGAGCATGGGAAAAAATAGATCAAAATACAGACTTATAGCAAGACGAATTGTAGACAGTAAATGGTTTACGCTCTTCATCATGTTTCTCATTATCCTAAATGGATTATTGATCGGGGTCCAAACCTATGACAATGCTCCAAGCTCTATTCGTCTTATCCAGTTGTCCATTTTATTTATTTTCTTTTTGGAAATTTTTATTCGTTGGACAGGAAGACATACGACCGAAGAGTATGTTGGCGATTGGTGGAACTGGTTTGATATTTTCATTTTGATGTTGGGCGTTATACCCGAAGTCGCAGATATATTGTTGGATACGACGAACAAAGATCAACAAAATATCATGTCTACGTTGCGGATATTAAGAGTGGTTCAATTGACCCGTTCGATACGAGCAATAGGAGAGTTGCAGTTGTTGATTGGTGTCTTAATTAAGTCCATTCGGTCGCTGTCTTATATTGCGGTACTCTTTTTATTAATCATGTACATTTATGCGATTATAGGAGTTACTTTGTTTAGAAATCCTGATTATAATAATTCAGAACATATTAAATTGACCATTAGTAATCCTGACCCTTATGGTGATTTGGGAGAAGCTTTTTTTACTTTATTTAGAATTCTGACTGGAGAAGATTGGACGGATTTGAGGTATAATTTATTGTCTCATAAAGAAGTGAAAAGCAGCGTTCCTACGGTTTCGAATACCGTCATTACCTTTTATCATGTTTCGTGGATGATTATAGCAGCTTATTTGCTTATTAACTTGGTTATTGGTGCGATTGTAAACAACTTCCAAATTGTATTAGAGGGACAAAAAGAAGCCGAAGAGAAGTTGGCTCAAAGAAAAAAAGAAAAATTAAGAGCAGCAACAGAAGGCGGTGATGATGAAAAATCAGACAATAATAAACGCCCCAATGTCTAAAAATTTAGAGGTTCTTTGACAGCTCAAAGATTCCCCGCAGCTAATTTTTGCCACAGCAGACTCTTTTTCTTTTTCATAACAGTAGGTATTTGGTCGTAGCTTTTAAGTGTAAAGTCGTAAATTGTTACCTGTCAGCCTTTTTGATTACTATTTAATACATCATTACTCCGTTTAAAACCCGAACTAAGCGTAGTGACTTCACGGATTAACAAAGGGGCACGACCACGACCACGGAGTAGCAGCGCAGCTAACATAAGCGTAGCGCTCATGAACCGAACGGAGTGA
>CACVAQ010000556.1 GCA_902727865.1 uncultured Aureispira sp.
ACAAGGAATACTCCAATCAATTATAATCCTCCGTTGCCTTACACAAAACCCTTATTAATTATGGCTGTAATACGTCGTGGTAGAATTCAAACATTTGATAATAATAATAAAAGTAAAGTCATCGTTATTGTAGGCGAAGACAACGAAGAGAATGCAGTCAATACAGTTGCTGTTAAGATTCCTACGATAGAAGGGCAACCTTTTCCTTCTCCTAACAATATGGTTTTAGAACTAAAGTCTGAAAATGAAAACGGAACAAAACGTTTTGTTTTTAAAGAGCTAATCTTTAGTTCCAATCCAGTCAGTTTCACTTATGAAATGACGGCGACTATGAAGGATGTTAACAACAACCAAGTTGGTGATCCTTTGACTATAAATGTTAAAGTCACAGAAGGTGAATAGCCTTCTTTTGCCCCCCTTTTGAAAGCCGCTCTTGAAGTAGTGTCATTTCAAAAAAAAGAAAGGCTCTTTGACATTTTTGTCAGTAGGTGCCAAATAAAAAATTGGAGATTTACAACAAAGTTTTGTTGTAAATCTCCAACTTGTTTAAAAGATAAAAAATGCCCCATTGAAAGTCTTTTAGAAGCTATTGATTAAGTTTACTATTTTGTAGTTGGGCTTAATACACTGTGTAAAAAATTATTAAATAGTGGGCAAGTATGGTATCAGACACCTTTGAAAGTGTCTGATACCATACTTCATTGTTGTCGAAGGTTTAGACGACAAGAATGTATGCTCTTCCAAAAGAAAAAAGTCCCTTTACAAAAAGTAAAAGCCATCTTTTAGTCGAGAGATGGCTTTTGCTTTTTAATAATTTATATTCATCAAAATGTCTCTTTAAAATTTAACATCATTATAATTTTATGTATTTTCCTGTTTCCAGGTCAATAAAGATTAAGCCCTGAGCGTTGAATAATAGCCTCAAGCCCTATATTTCATTACATTACAAATGATTATTTTATGAAACAGCTTTTAAAAACAGTTATTATTGTCATCGTTTTTCTGTTCTCAAATAGTCAAATTTATGCCTTTCAAAAAACGACTCCTAAAACAATAGAGTTACCACAAGAATTAATCGTAGAAAAAAGTAAAGCAGAGCTCTTATTAAATGAGGGTTTGTGGGATGAAGCTATTCTTAGATATAAAAGTCTTCAACAAAAATATTTAGCACTAAACTTCGACCAACTCGCTATTAATTTATATGAAGATTTATTGCTTGTGATCATTATTCGAGAGGATTTAGGACTAGAGGAGAAACGTAGCTTCATAAAAGAAATAAAAGACAAGGAAGTAAGCCCTAGTTTTGAAGGGATTTACAATGGCGCTTTAGCCCATCTATTTACCTATTATGGTGAAGTCGATTCTATACAAAAATATTATTCAAAAGCTTGCTTATTATATCAAAAAGATAATCGTTTTGCCTTAGAAGGCAATCTTAATGTAACACTAGCCTACGAGTATTACCTGTCCAATGATCTACAAAATGCTCAATCTTTTCTAAAGAAAGCAGAGCAAATATTAGAAAAAAAACTAGCGCCCCAAAATATAGATTTAGTTGCGATCTATAATGCTCAAACTTTAATTTATTACAGTTTAGGAGAATATGATAAAGCGTTAAAAAGCAACCTAATTAGTATCCGTTCTCTAGAGAACGCCCCATTTATTGACTCATTAGCTTTAGCCTATGAATATAATAATTTAGCTAGTATTTATTTATTCATAGAAGACTATAATAATTCTTTGGATTATTATCAAAAAGCACTCAATCTAGTTAGGTTAGGGGATTACCCCCCAAGTACATTTGCTATATTCATCTACAATGTTGGTAACGTGTATTCTCAACAAGAGAATATTCCTTTAGCTAAAGAATCTTTTTTGGAAGCCTTATCTTATCTAGATCAATCTAATTTAAAAACCACAGAAATTCAGAACAACTATATCAATAACTATCATCAATTGGTCTATTGTTATAAAGAAGTTCAGGATTTAGATTCTGCGCTATATTATGTACAAAAGGCAGAAAATATAAACAAAACCTATCCTTACAGAATTTCTAATACCTATAAGCTACTCAGTCAAGTCTTTTTAGCGCAAGCAGCATACCCAAAAGCCGAAAAATATGCTCTAAAATCAATTCAAGAAACGATTCGTGCTTATGGCACAAAAAGCGCTGTCTTAAGTAATTGTTACAATACCTTAAGTCAGATCAATGAAAAACAAAATAAGATTGAAGAAGCATTGGCGAACATTCAAAAAGCCCTAGAAGCGATAAGTATTGACTTTTCGGATATTAAAGGCGTTAGTAATCCCAAACTAGCCAATGTTTTAAACAAAGGAAACCTACTCGTTAGTCTAGGGCGCAAGCTAAGCCTTCTAAAAAAACTATACCAACAAGAAAGCCCACTCGTAACCGCGGACAATGTTTTTGCAACAGCAAAGCTAACCGCAGAGGCCTTAGAACAAATGAATCGCAAGATGCAAGACATAAAATCGAAGCGAGAATCCTTAAATCGTCAGGCATTGCCCTTGTTTGAAACAGCGATTTCTTCGGCTTTGGATGTGGCGAACAAAACAGGCAAAAAAGCCTATATTAATGAAGCGTTTATGCTCTCCGAGCGCAGTAAGTCGATGTTGATGGCGGATGCAATGCAAGGGGCTATTGCTTCTAGTCTAGGGGGAATTCCCGATAGTTTATTGAAGCAATTGGATGAGATGCAAGAAGCGCTTGCCGATGCCGAAAAACAACGTTTTGAAGCTAAAGCAGCTGGTAATAAAGACCTAGAAAAGGAGCTAAAAGCAGTTGTCTTTGATTCCAAACATCACCTGAACTTATTCGAATACAATTTGGAATCTCAGTATCCTAAATACAAAACTCTAAAAATGAAGTCTTCGGTGGCTTCTGTTTCTGATATTCAAGGGGTTTTGAGTCCTAATACGACTTTTATTGAATACTTTGAGGGGGAAAATGATATTTATGCTTTTGCCATTTCTAAAAATGAGGTTTCTGTAGAAGTGATTCCTAAAGAAGCAGATTTTAAATTGAATATTTTTAGTTTTCAGAAGTCTTTGATGAACATTAAGCCATTTACAAAACGGCCTGGTCTTGTTTATAATGCGTTTATTAAAAAGTCGCATTATTTCTATCAAAAACTAGTTGAACAGGCAATCAAAGGGCATAAAACAGAACGGCTAATTATTGTTCCTGATGGTCAGTTGGGCTATTTACCCTTTGAAGTCCTGCTGAATAAGCCCATGCCTTTGCTAAAACAAGGAACAGATGAAGGGGCTAACTTTGCAAAACTTCCCTATTTATTGCGAGATTATAAAATTAGTTATAATTATTCGGGAACGCTTTTAATGGCACAACAAGCTAAAAAGGAGAGCATTATTAATGGCAATATCTTAGCCTTAGCGCCTTCTTATGCTTCGGCAGCGACACCCACTTGGCGCAAAAAAAGAGAAGTAGATTTACGAAAAACATTAATTGAATTGCCAGGGGCAATAGATGAAGTGGCTAAGTTGGAAGAACTCTATACGGGGCAGTTTTATACGGGGCAACAAGCGAATGAAAGGGTTTTTAAAGACTGTGCGCCTAAACATGGTATCTTACATTTGGCGATGCACGGTTTGGTCGATCAGAAAGATCCTGAATACTCTGGATTAGCCTTGACAGAAGATCAGAGCAAGAGCGAAGACAACTTCTTATATGCTTATGAGATTAAGCAATTAGGGCTTCAAGCTGGGCTTGTCGTCTTGAGTGCCTGTGAAACGGGGGTTGGAAAGTATCAACGTGGTGAGGGCGTGGTGAGTATTGGGCGTGGTTTTATGTATGCTGGTGCGCCTGCCCTTTTAATGACCTTGTGGAGTTTGAACGATCAATCTGGTGCTGTCATTATAGACCATTTTTATAAAAACTTAAGTGAAGGAATGGAAAAAGATGAAGCGATTCGTCAAGCTAAATTGTTTTATATAGATCATTATCCGTCGGAGTACACGCATCCATTTATGTGGGCTGCTTTTGTCCAAGTGGGCGATTATTCTAGTATTGAAGTCAACCGTAGAACGAGTTGGATGTATTACATCATAGGCGCTTGTGTTGTTTTATTAGGCTTGCTTTTATTCCTATTCAAAAAAAGAAAAAAAGCTTAGAGCCTGTTAACCCGACTGCTAAAACGCCTATTGAGGAGTATAATAAATTCATGGCTGACTCCGATCAAGTCTACACGACCTTTTCCTAAAAAATGAACTACTTTCGGCTGGGAAGCTCCTATTTTAAAAAAGGAAAGAGAGATCCTAGTTTATTTCTAAATACTTTCCTTAAATTTAGAGCGCTATAACCTCAATTGATTTCAAAGGAAGCAATAGATTTCTATAAAAAACCGCTTAAGTACCTGTACTCTATAGTTCTATGATCTTTGGTTTCAGTACCTGACCAAATGTTCTCGAACATGAATTTTGGTATTTCCCCCTATCTCTGCGTTGAAAAGCGTTTATTTTCTTTACTATAATAATAATAGTTCGGTAAAAAATCACCGAACTAATGAACAACAAACATGACTTTAAAATACTACGTTATTTATAAACCTTTTGGTATGCTTTCTCAATTTTCTAAGGAAGAAGCAAGCAATGTTACTTTAGCCGATTTAAAGATGACTTTTGACAAAGACATTTATCCTGTTGGACGATTGGACAAAGACAGTGAAGGGCTTTTGATTTTAACCAATGACAAAAAATTAACCGACACCTTATTAAAACCAGAAAATAAGCATTGGAGAACGTATTGGGTGCAAGTGGAGAAGGTTCCTACTGAAAATGCCCTTAGACACTTAAGGAAAGGTGTGCTTATAAAGCTGAAGAAGCGGGCCTATAAAACGAAGCCTGCTAAAGCAGAATTACTAACAAGCCCTCCACGTTTGCCAGAACGCACCCCTCCGATTCGTTTCCGAAAGGAAATCCCAACGGCTTGGCTTGAAATTAGTTTACGAGAAGGCAAAAACAGGCAAGTACGTCGAATGACGGCCAATGTTGGTTTCCCAACATTGCGTCTGGTTCGACATAACATCGTTGATTTAACGATTGGCAACATGGTTCCTGGTCAAATTAAAAGCTTAGAAGCCGCAGAGATCTATAAATTATTACAATTGGACAAAGTCCGCTAAACGCCCAATTTTATCGGCTACAATACGCCCTTTTTCGTTGCGCTTGACCGTACACGCTTCAACTTCTGGAGCGTGTTCAAAAAATAAAATATGTTGCTCTTCTACTGCTTTAGTCAAAAACCATTCTTTCTCGATCAAGGTTTGCAAAGGGCGAACATCGTAGCCCATCACATACGGCATACTAATATGACTTGGCGAAGGCAATAGGTCGGCACAAAAAATAATGGTTCGATCTTGGTATTGAATTCGTGGTGTCATTAAAGCCTCTGTATGTCCATAAGCATAACCAACACCAATGTTTGGCAACCAGTCCAATACTTGATTATAAGGCAAAACATCCAACATGTTCAGAATACCTTCTTCCATTAAAGGAACAAAGTTTTCTTTCAAAAAAGAAGCTTTTTCTCTATCATTGGGTGTAAATGCCCAATCGTAATGTGCTTGATTCGACCAGTACTTTGCATTCGGAAACGTTGGTCTTAGCGTTCCATTCGGACCACTCAAAACAGCCCCTCCAACATGATCGAAGTGAAGATGTGTCAAAAAGACATCGGTGATATCGTCTACAGATAGCCCATTGTCAGCCAAGGATTTTATTAAAGTAGCATCGCCATGTGGATGAAAATGAGAAAAGAATTTGTCCGATTGTTTGTTGCCAATGCCTGTATCAATAATAATTTTCCGATCGCCCGTTTCGACTAACAAACAACGCATTGCCCACGTACATAAATTTTGCTCATCAGGCTGTTCTAACCTAGACCACAATTTCTTTGGAACGACACCAAACATAGCTCCTCCATCCAATTTAAAATACCCTGTATCTATAACACTTAGTTTCATTTTTAGTTAATTGAGTGCACCTCTTAAGTGCGTGATTGACAATAAACCCGATCCTTACTTTCCAAAACCAATAGAGCTTCCTTCTCCTTGTAACTCTGACGTCAAGCCAGCCATCCTCAAAGCCGTTACTGCCGCCTCAACGCCTTTGTTTCCATACTTTCCTCCTGCTCTATCAATCGCCTGTTCCATACTATTTGGTGTTAAGACGCCAAAGATAAAAGGCTTGCTAGTTGCAATCGCCATATTCTGTAAACCTTGAGCAACAGACATATTGATGTACTCATTATGACTTGTTTCTCCTTTAATCACACAGCCAATACAGATCGTCGCATCTACGTTTCTATTTTTATTAAGAATACGTGCTCCTTGAGGCAATTCAAATGTTCCTGGAACTTGTAGACTGTGTATGTTTTCTGCTTTTGCGCCATGTTTGATTAGCGTATCGTAACAGCCCTCATACAAAGCATGTGTAATTTCTTTGTTCCAATCGGCAACAATAATCCCAAATTTAAGCTTTTCTGCGGATGGTAAAGTGCTTTCGTCGTAAGACGATAAATTTTTATCTGCGCTACTCATTATGTAAATCTATTTTGCGTTTGATAAGTAATCGCCCAAAAGTTGTCGCAAAAAAATAGCTATTTTTATTACAAGCTTACTTTTGACCACTTACTTAATAAAATAAAAAGGGTAAGATTAACACTAATTACAATAGCTAATCTTACCCTTTTGTTCTATATATTTCAGAATAGTTCGACTAAATCCGATTAGCAAACTATTTTAAACGGACCAAATCTTTATCTGCTCCTAATTTTTCTCCAATCTGTTTGTCAGCATCCATAATTTCTTGATAGACTTTTTTTGCTTCCTCATTTTTCTTTTGGTACTCCAACAATCTACCAGCTTTGTGTTTTGCATACAAAGCGATAGACAAGTTTTTAGTATTATTACTTGCCGTTTGATAATGCCCCAAAGCCGCATCAAAATCACCTAATTCAGAAGCCGCATCTCCCATCAAGGTATATGCTTGAGTTTGTAGTAATTCTTCTCCACTAAAGTTAGATAGATATTCTAAGGCTAACTTCGGTTGACCAATTTTCAACGTAGAAATACCCGCACTATAATGTGCTAGATTAGCAGCAGGAGTGCCACCGTATTCCTTAATAATGCCAACATATCCAATAAAGTTATTGGCTTGACCAGGAACCTCTACTCCATTAAGTGCTAATGTAAAAGAGTCTCGCTTCAATTGGTTGTCTGCCTTGTACAACTCTTCTTGTGCAGCTGCTTCCCGAGGAATTTTATAACTCGTGGTATAAACATAAAGCCCTACAATCAAAATAAATAATAAGGCTATAGATCCACCTATAAGCGTTTTATTTTTTTCGAAAATATTATTTGCTTTTTCTTTTAACTGATCTGCTGTAAGATCTTGTATTTCAGTATATTCTTCGTTTGCCATAATAGTGTTACTGTATCAAAGTTCTCTTATTCTTGAATTAAATTTGTGTGCAAAGATAAACAAAGTTTTGATCTATTGATTTTTTTTAACCCAAAATTTCTATTCTATAGTAAATTTCATTCTTAGAGATTTATTTGGGGGCTCTAAAAATAGACCTTAAGCAGTTGTTTGATCTTGTCTAAATTGAAAAAAACCGATTAAGAACATAAATGTCTTAATCGGCTAATTTTCATTCTATATTCGTTTGGTAACTCTTAGAACTATAAAATTAATCCATAATAAATGGATAATCTTTTTGTTCGTAGTTATCCGTATAAATTTCTTCGACAGGAGGATATTCTGATTCTTCTGCAAATTTGACCGCAGCATCCATTTCTGCTTTCACTTTTGCTTTGATACTTTCAACCTCTTCTGCTGTAGCGTGTTTTTTCTTCAACAAGGTTGCTTCAATCATATTCACAGGATCCTTTTCTTTATATTCTTTCTCTTCTTCTTTTGTTCTGTATTTCGCAGGGTCAGACATAGAATGCCCTTTGTAACGATAGGTTCTAATTTCTAAAAACATAGGACCTTTCCCCGAACGACAGTGTTCGGCAGCAGCAGCAATTTCGTTGTGCACTACTTCTACGTCCATTCCATCAATCTGTTTGCTTGGCATATCATAGCCCAAGCCCAATTTGTAAATGTCCGTTACATTAGAAGTCCGTTCTACCGACGTTCCCATCGCATAAAAGTTGTTCTCACAAATAAACACCACAGGCAATTTCCAAGTCATTGCCATATTAAATGTTTCGTGCAAAATACCTTGACGACAAGCTCCATCTCCAAACATACAGAACGTTACGTTATCGTTTTCTTTGTACTTATCAGCAAAGGCAATCCCTGCCCCTAAACCAATTTGACCACCAACGATTCCATGCCCACCATAAAAGCGGTGTTCCTTAGAGAAAAAATGCATAGAACCACCTTTTCCTTTCACGTTTCCAGTGAATTTTCCAAATAATTCAGCCATTGCAGCATCAGAAGTAATCCCTTTAGCCATTGCCGCTCCGTGTTGACGATATGCGGTAATCCAAGCATCGTTTGGACGGGTTGCTGTTTTCATGCCCGCATAGATCGCTTCTTGACCAATACAAAGATGTAAAAATCCTCTAATTTTCTTTTGGAAATACATCAAATTAGCACGTTCCTCGAATTTTCGAATACGCAACATCAACTCATACCATTCTAAATAAGTTTCTTTTGAAAACGTCTTAGACTTAGTTGTTTTTCTTTTAGCCATAGCTTAATGACAATTTATCTGATAAGTAGTAATTTTTTTGAGATCGCACTAATAAAAAAAGCTATTAGTGTATTTATTTTGCTAAGATATAGATTCTAGTACAAAGACAAAACAACTCTCGGTTTTTTCTGTAATTGTTTTTAGGAATCGTTCTTATTTTTTGTTCTGAATAGCAAAAATGGCTTAATCAAGATCCATTTCAGGAACACCGCCTTCAGGAATAATTAGTTTCCCTGCTGTTTTTGCTTGAATTTCTTCTACAGAAACACCAGGCGCTCGCTCCAAAAGATGAAACGCACCATCCTTTATTTCTAACATGGCCAAATTAGTCACTACTTTTTTGATGCAGTTGACGCCTGTCAAAGGCAAGCTACAAGCCTTTAGTAATTTAGATTCCCCCTTTCGGTTGGTGTGCTGCATGGCAACAATAATATTCTGAGCAGCTGCAACCAAATCCATTGCGCCTCCCATTCCTTTGACCATCTTTCCAGGAATTTTCCAGTTGGCAATGTCTCCATTTTGTGCCACTTCCATCGCTCCCAAAACAGTCAAATCTATATGCCCACCACGGATCATTTCAAAACTCTGAGCCGAGCTAAATAAAGCCGCTCCAGGCAAAGTCGTCACCGTTTGTTTTCCTGCGTTGATTAAATCCGCATCGACATCCGCTTCTTCAGGAAAGGGGCCCATGCCCAACAAACCATTTTCAGATTGTAAAAACACTTGAATACCCTCTGGAATATAATTTGCGACCAACGTAGGAATTCCAATCCCTAAATTTACGTAATAACCATCTTGTAATTCTTTTGCAATGCGCTTGGCAATGCCATTTTTATCTAAAGCCATTTTTTTTCAATTTGATAATTTGAAATTTAGAAAATAAAAATCCAAAACAGAACAAATCTCATAAACTATAAAAGGTTACAGTAGGTTCTAATTTTGAAATTTCATAATTTTCAACCTAACTAGCTGCGCACCGTACGTTGCTCAATTCGTTTTTCGTAGTTGACTCCTTTAAATATTCGTTGCACATAAACTCCTGGCACGTGAATATGATTGGGGTCCAATTCTCCTGGCGCTACCAATTCATCTACTTCAACAATCGTAATTTTTCCAGCTCTAGCCATCATTGGATTGAAGTTTCTTGCCGTTCCTTTGAAGATCAAATTCCCATGCGTATCTCCTTTCCAAGCCTTAACGATTGCAAAATCAGCGTGCAAAGCCGTTTCCATAATATAAGGACGACCATCAAAATGTTTCACTTCTTTGCCTTCTGCCACCTCTGTTCCATAACCAGTTGCGGTATAAAACGCAGGAATTCCTGCACCACCAGCACGAATACGTTCTGCCAAAGTTCCTTGGGGAATTAAATCCACTTCCAATTCACCGCTTAACAATTGACGCTCAAATTCTGCATTTTCACCAACATAAGAAGACATCATCTTCTTAACTTGGCGTTGTTGCAACATTAAGCCAATTCCAAAATCATCTACTCCTGCATTATTTGAAATACAAGTCAACCCTTTTACACCTGCCTTTACTAAAGCAGTGATGCAATTTTCGGGAATACCACACAAACCAAAACCACCCAACATTAAGGTCATATTGTCCTTAATTCCTTGAATTGCTTCTTCGGCATTTGCCACTACTTTATTCATCTGTCTTATTTTTAAATTTTATTCCTTAAAACTCTGATACGGTTCTAAATTAATGGTTTATTGCTAAACTATAAATTTTTGTAGAAAAAACATAAGTTAATGCTATATATAGGCTGTCTATTATTGAAGTTCTTTTGGATGCGACAACTAAAGCCAGCTCTAAACAGCCCCTTCCAAAGGTCATTTCCTAAGCTCTGCACATAAAAAAAGTTGTTTGAAAATAATATTTTCAAACAACTTTTTATCTAAAGCTTTCGCTTCTATTTTTCTATATGGCTCTAAAAACGACTGTTGCCAATTACTCTTTTTCCAGATTTTTTTCCTGCGTTTTTTTCTGTCTTTTCTTTTCCAGATTTCTCTTTTCCAGATTTCTCTTTTTTTAGAAAAGAAACCACCCTACACTAACTTGATTACCAAGCAATTAACACTTTAGTGATTAAAAAATAATTTAGCTAATAATCAATTCAATACGACTTCTCCACAAAGTATAGATTTATAGAATTCCTATTATTGAAGTTCTTTTAGAGAAAGAATGTTTTCCTATTCAACGAACAAATCCTTGGATTGACACTTTCAAAGCATTGTTAGTTTAGTTGGAACGGTTACTTGGTCCGACAAAGTTTGGGAAGCCCTCACGAAATAAACTAAATCTAAGACATAGATTAGCTTGCTCTATTTGGCTCTTGTACTCATCCTCTCGAGGAAGCAATCAAAACATTTTTAAACAACTTCTGTTTTAAATTAAAAGTATCAATTAATTTAATTGACTTTCTATAGCACTAATTTTAGTTGATATGAATGATATTTTGCTGTATGTATTTCCTATATCTTCCTGTGTTTTTTGCAATGCATCAGAAAGAGCA